>NZ_WIVQ01000067.1:0-24527 GCF_009600545.1 Pseudomonas sp. FSL R10-1339
ACTGCTGCCGAACAACCTGCCATTCACCGCTCTCACCCCAGACTTTATTCCTTTCTTTAGACACAAGCTGCCGAAGGCTGCGTCCGATTGCGAAGCGATCGTAAATGCGCAGTGCAAGGTTTATCTGGATAATCGCGGTGGCTGATTTTACGGCGGCTTCGCCGCCGGACGCAGCCTTCGGCAGCTGCTACAAAATCAAAATCAGCTTCGCCGAGCTCAGCGCTGGCTCAACCAGAAGTCATGCAGCGCCCGGGCCGCAGGGGCAATGGCGGCAACGCTTTGCTGGTGGGCGGCAACGTCAAGGTCGTCGGGCAGTTCGAAGTTGTCCTGCTCGGCGCAGTCGGCGATGGCCTGGAGCAAGCGTGCTTGCGGCGCCGGAAGTGCTGGCCAGTTGCTGATGGCCACCGCACGGGTGTAACCAAAACACCATTCTTCCGCCAGGGTTACATCCTGGCCCAGATGTTCGGTCTGCTCGAAACGCGGAACAAATGCGCTGCTGTCCTCAGCCAGTTGCCGGGCCAGGGTATTGATATGGCGAACGCTCAGTTCGATGAACTGTTTGGCTTCCTCAGGGTTTTCCCAGGTCGGGTTCTGACCGCCCCAGATTGCCGGGAACCAGTCGGCGATATCCACCTGAGTCGGGCTTGAAACCAGTGCGGTGAAATAACCGTCGAGCTCCGAAGGGTTGAGCACGGAGTGATCGTCGCCGTATTTGAGCAGAGTGTTTTCGATCACGTCAAAGTCGCTGGCGTTCAGGGGTTGCGATTGCATGTTCGGGCTCCTTGGTGTGGCGGCAAAACGGGCGGTCTGCGGCAGACTCAGTCCACCGAAACAATAGACTCGAGTTCAAAGTATTTAAAGCCAGCCTTGGCCAGGGCTTTTTTCGCCTCTTGCTCGGCGTTGAATCGGCTCAAATCCTTGGAGTCATGGACAAACAGGCTTTCATCGCCGTCAAACACCTTGGTCACCCGCATGGTGACGCGCAGGACAGGCCCGCTGCGCTTTTTCGGCACAGGTGATGGCGCTTTGGCAGGTGCCGCAGCTTTTTTCGGAGCAGGGATGGTTTTGGCAGGAGCCGGTTCAACTTCAGGTTGAACCGGGGCAGCAGGCAGATCAAGGCCGAGCGCTCTGCGCATGTCGTCCTCGGTGAATCCGGCACTCATTGGTATGACTCAGTTAATTTAAAAGACGCGCTTATAGGGCAGAGATTCGGGTTATGGCAAGCGAATTTGTTCATATGCCGCAAAATATGACCTTTTCCGGGGTTAAAGCCCTTGTTCAGAGCCGATTCAGGGGTCGCTAAACAAGCCGTGACCATCCAGCAGTTTCCAGGCAATTTCAGGTCGTTTCTCCAGCGCCCGGCGGATGGCGGCCGGGATTGCCTGTCGGGTTTTTCGGCACAGGCCCGGTTGCTCGGCGAGGTGTATCGCAATGCCTCGCATGGTACGCACTTCTGTGACGCCGGGGTCGATCAGCACTTCAATGCCCAGTTGCTCGTGCATGCGGCGCTGCATATGTTCAAGATCGTCGAAGCTTTTCAGGTTTTCCAGCCGCTCGATCAGCACTTTCTCGGCCTGACGCGTGAGGTTGAGGATGCGCAGGTCGGTGCCAGGTGTCGCCAACAGTTGCTCCCGCTCGCAGATGCAGGCGCCGGGTGGGCAGGGTGAGCGCAGCGACGCAGAAGAAGTCATCAGGCTCAGCATAGCTGCCCCGGGATTTAGTCGTCCAGACGCAGGGCCATGATCACGGTGCGCTCGTCCCCATGGAACTCGTCGCGTACTTTCGCAAAGCCCAGTTGCGCGTAGAAGGACTCGGCCGTAAGCGAGGAGGGTACCCGCAGCTCCTGAATCTGCGCAACAATGGCCGCCTCCTTGATGCGTGCCATCAATTGCTGGCCTATGCCTCGGCCCTGATGGCCCGGATTGACGAACACACTGCGCACCACCGCGTGATCCAGGCTGGCAGTTCCCACTACATGGTGTTCGTGTACGGCCACGTACATCTGGCGCTGCTGCATCAACTTCAGAATCGAGGCCGGGCTGAAGTTCTGCCCGATCCGGGTGATCACCTCGGGGGAATAGTCCCGGGCATTGGATTCGCGCAAGGCGGCAATCACCACCTTGCTGATGGCCTGGGCATCGCCCGGTGTGGCGCGGCGAATCAGGTACTGCATACACACTCCTTTAGGTCATGCGTCAGCGCTGTTGGCCAGAATGGCGGCATACAGCAGGCGGTCAATGTTGGCGCCGCTCAGGATCAGTGCAACCCGGCGCCCTTTTTGCCTTGAGCGCTCGCTGATCAGGCCGGCCAGCGCGGCGGCGCCTGCGCCTTCAGCGGTGTTATGGGTGGTTTCATGGTAGACCCGAATCGCATGGGCGATCTGCTGGTCGGACACCCGAATCACCCGCGCCGCGCCCTTGGCAATAATTTCCAGCGCCTCGGGCAGCGGTTGGCGACAAGCCAGTCCGTCAGCAAACGTGTGGGCCGAATCGGTGCAGACCACAAGGCCCTGCTCGACACTTTGCGCATAAGCATCGGCGTGCGCGGACACCACACCGACAATCTCGGTCTTCAGGCCCAGCAAGTCTCGGGCCTGGATCAGCCCGCAAATTCCCGAGCCCATGCCGATGGGGACATACACTGTGTCCAGTTCTTCCACTGCTTCTAGCAACTCCAGCGCATAAGTGGCCACGCCGCGAATCAGGTCGGGATGGAAGGCGGGGACCAGGTGCAATTTATAAGTGTGTGCCAGCACCGCCGCATGGGTGCGGGCCTCGTCAAAATCCTTGCCGCATTCAATCACGGTAGCGCCGAGGGCCCGCATGGCGGCATTCTTTTCCACCGAGTTGCCTTCCGGCACCACGATCCGGATTGGAAGGCCTACGCTGCGCCCTGCCAGTGCGAGGCTCTGGCCGTGATTGCCGCGTGTGGCTGTGACCAGGCCTTTGGTGCCCGGTTCGCGGGCCAGCAAACCCTGCACATACAACAGGCCGCCGCGCACTTTGAAGGCACCGGTGGGCGTGTGGTTTTCATGCTTGACCCATACCGTGCAACCCATGCGTTCGGTCAGCAAAGGCCAGGCCAGTTGCGGTGTGGGCGCCAGGGTCTGGTGCACGGTATGGGCTGCAAGGCGAAGGGCATTCAAATCAAACATGGCACACCGTCATCGAGGGATTTGACTCGATTCTAGGCACGACGCATTGTATGGGCCGACCCTTATATTGCATGGCCAACAATAAATGTGGATGCCAACCCTCAATGACACAGACCAGCCGCGCTATCTTGCGCTGGTCGATGCAATCACCCGGGCCATCGCCTGCGGCGAACTGCAACCCGGTGCACGTTTGCCACCCCAGCGGCGTCTGGCCTGGGCGCTGGGCTGGAACCCCAGTACCACGATGCAGGCTTATCGCGAGGCGGCCAGGCGGCATCTGGTTTCGGGTGAGGTAGGGCGTGGTACCTATGTGCTGGCCAGCAGCCAGGAGGCGACGCTGTTCAGGCTGCAACACGCCGATGAGCAGACACCCCGTATCGACCTGCGAACCAACCTGCCCGCCATTGACCATCTTGGCGAAGAGGATGGGTTGGCCTTGTCCTGGTTGCTCGACAGTAACCAGGCGATCCGCTTGCAGGGTTATTTGAGCGCTGCGGATCTGTTGCAGGCACGGGCACAGGGCGCGGCCTGGCTCAAGGGCCGCGGGCTGGACTTGAGCGTGGACAACATCATGCTCTGCACCGGCGCCCAGCAAGGGCTGTTTACGGTGCTGCTGTCGTTATGCCAGGCAGGCGATGCGGTACTGGTTGAAGCCTTTACTGCGCCGGGAATCAAGGCTGCCTGCGCACAGTTGCGTTTGCCCATGCATGGCGTCGCGATGGATCGGGAAGGGATCCTGGCGCAGGACTTTGACCGGATGATCCGCGCCACGGGTGCGCGGGTTGCCATACTGACCCCGACCCTGCAAAACCCGACTTCGGCGGTGATGAGCGTTGAGCGCAGGCTGGCGATTGCCGATATTGCCCGACGCCATGGTGTGCAGGTGATTGAAGACGATGTCTATGGTGCGCTGACCGACAGCTCGCCGTTGTACCGCTTTTTGCCCGAGCTCGCAGTGCTGGTCACCAGTTTGTCCAAGACCGTTGCGGCGGGAGTGCGCCTGGGCTGGATTGTGGCTAACCCACAGCTGCTGGCGCGTATTGATCCCTATGCGCAGTCGGCGCACTGGGGGGTATCGCCGCTGTGCCAGGCCATCGCCTGCCAATGGATCAGTGATGGCACAGCACAAGCGCGGCTGGAGTGGCAAACCCTGGAAGTGAGCCGGCGCTGGCGTCTGGCAAAAAAGTTTTTGGGGGCTGCGATGTATCAGACAGAGACGCCATCACCGCATATCTGGGTGACTGTGGAAGACGGCGCCGAGGGGTGTCGCGCCGTTGGCGTTGAGGTGGTGCCGGCGGATGTATTTGCGGTGAAGTCCAGCGCTGGCCATGCGGTGCGCATCAGCCTGACGGCGGCTGCCAGTGTCCAGGCTTTGAAAGTGGCGCTGGAAAGGATTGCGGGTTTGCTGCCCTCTGCAGGAGGGAGAGGGAACAGGCCGCAACCAGCAAACAAACTTTAGCGTCTCCCAATCAAGTCCCCTCTCCCTGCCGCAGCGCGTTAGGGTGAGGGGCTTTTCATCTGGCTAACCAAGGAACCCCTATGCGCAGAGAAATCGGCTACTGGCACCGCGAAGGTCGCGAATTGTTCTACTACCTGGAATTCAAACCTGAAACCGCCGAGTTCTACCTGACCTGCGAACACACGCCCGCCGAAGGCGAGGGCAGTGTGCGCTCGGTATTGCTCAGTGAGGCTCGCGGCGAGCGCTACTACGAAGATGCGCTGTTGATCATCAAAGAGGAACTGTTCAAGCAATACACCCTCTGAAGGTTGCTGGCAAAACCTGCCACGCGCTGGTCACGCCGAGCATGGGCTTGTGCAAAGCACGGTTTTCCCTGCGGTTCACAGCCTGCAGTCCAGGGACTTCAAAGGCTGGGCTGAAGAAATCGATCAGGTGACCCGTTCGCCGGAATCCCTGGCCTTATCTTGGCACTTCGCTGAGCTGCAGGACCCAGGTAATCGCCTGCGCCTTGTCATCCCATACATATCTCAAATGCTGGCCTTGAACCGGTAGTGAAAGTGCCGGAGGGCGAAACGCAGCCACGCATTCGTGGCCGGTCAGGCGCACGCTGTTGTACAGCAGGCCCCAGGCGCCATCTGCCCGCAATGGCCGGGCGAAGGCCTGGGGCAGGCCATATCGGGCAGGTGAAGGATCGTGCAGTCGGGCAACGCCACGTATATCGATCATCGGCTTTACCACGCGATTGATATAGGTGCGCAGGGTGATTTCAATACTGGCTTCCCGGGTGGCCCGCCAGAATTGTTCCTGATGAAAGCAGGTCTCAGCAATGGCGGCCTCGAGGCTGTTGGCACAGTAGTACACACCATAAGTGCCATCGGTAAAACGACTGGCCCGGCCAATATGGGTAAAGGCGGCCATTATCGGCGTCGAGCCTTCGCCGCACAGACGGTCTTCTGGCGTTACCCGTTGCAGCACGCCTGCCTGGTCACGCAGGCGGTCATTGGTCAGGCTTTCGAGGACGAAGGCGATTTCAAGATCTGCTGGATTCAGGGTGTCTTCAAATACCGAGATGGGCGGGAAGGCGCTATTGATGATGCGGTAAGCCTTGGTCCATTCAGGCAGCACTGCATCTGGCATCAGCCGCGTACTCCATCCAGATAACGACGCACGTCTGCCAGATCGACCACCTGACCGGCGAGCATGTAGCCCAGGGCGCTCTGGCCATTAAAGGGCGCTGCGGTGTTGGGTTTGTGTACCCATTCGTAGGCCCGCTCAGGCTTGTTGCTGAACAGGATGCGCAGAGCTTTGTGTACGCCCATCAAGTACGAAATGCGTTCCAGAGTGTCGTGGGGCAAGCGCACGTTCGGCAGTTTTTTGTATTTGAAGTAGGTGGTATTACCAATGGCGCCGAGCAGGGTGCACTGTTGATCCTTGGTGCAACCCCAGTGCTCCATCAGGCTGAAGAAAAAGGTCAGGGCAACACGACCTGCATCGCCGCTGGTGATGTCGGGCTCAGGATTTTGGGCGACTAGATGCATGACTGCCTCCGATACAGGTATAAATCCAGCCTACTCCGGATATGAATAAATTCAAGACGACTGTTCGTAACTGAATGTTTGCCCCAGTGGCCCGGCAGTGAGTTTTTGCCCCGTGGGGGATTGCCTGTGTGTTGGTCTGTCAGACTTTGTCTGTCAGTGAAGTTTTCGTGCCGCGCCACGCTAAGCACACCGCCCGGGCATGATCTACGCTTTACTAATGAAGGCTTTCAAAGCTGGAATTTTCAATGCGTAGCCCATCTGAAAACAGCCTGCACACTGCGTTGAAAGCCTGCCGGGAAAGCTTTCTCTCCGTTGGTTTTTTCAGCTTCTTTATCAATGCGTTAATGCTGGTTCCCACGTTCTATATGTTGCAGGTCTATGGGCGCGTGATCACCAGCGGCAGCCTGACCACCCTCAGCATGTTGACGCTGATCATGACCGGTCTGGTGATCACCCTCGGCTGCCTTGAGTGGACCCGATCACGGATCATGGTCCGGGTCAGCAACCGCCTGGACATGCTGCTCAGCCGCCAGGTCTACAAGGCCAGTTTCAAGCGGGCCCTGGAAAGCGGCGGGATGGACGCCTCGGCCCAACCGCTGAATGACTTGACCGGCTTGCGTCAGTTTCTCTCCGGTAACGGCTTGTTTGCCTTTTTTGATGCCCCCTGGCTACCCATCTATATCGCCGTGATGTTTATGTTTCACCCCTGGTTTGGCTGGGTGGCGACGGGCAGTGCGCTGTTGTTGCTGTTGCTTGCGTTTGTTAATGAAAGATTGACCGGGCCGACGCTGGCCCAGGCCAACAAGGAGCATATTGGCGCTTCGCTCTACACCACGAAAAACCTGCGCAATGCCGAAGTCATCGAATCCATGGGCATGCTTGAAACCTTGATGGACCGTTGGTGGACCCGGCAAAAAAATGTGCTGTTGCTGCAATCCCGGGCCAGCGATAAAGGGGCCATGATCAGCACCCTGTCCAGGTCGTTCCGGATTCTGGTGCAATCGCTGATTCTCGGACTGGGGGCCTATCTGGCCGTTGATCATCAGGTGGGGGCAGGGCTGGTGTTTGCCGGGTCGGTGCTGCTGGGCCGGGCACTGGCACCCATTGATCTGATTATCGGCAGCTGGAAAGGCTTTATTGCGGCGCGCTCGCAGTACGCCCGGCTTAACGCGATCCTGGCCAGCCAACAGGCTCAGCCCGAGCGCATGTCATTACCGGCGCCCAAGGGGGACGTGCAGGTTGAGAACCTGACCGTTGCGGCTCCCGGCTCGAATATTGCCATCATCAAGAACATCAGTTTCAGTGTGCCGGCCGGTTGCGTGGTCGGCATTATCGGCCCCAGTGCGGCGGGCAAGTCTACCCTCGCCAGGGCGCTGCTGGGCATCTGGGCACCGCTGCAAGGTGTGGTGCGCCTGGATGGCGCGGATATCAGCGCCTGGGATAAACATGAACTGGGGCCCCATATCGGCTACTTGCCCCAGGACATCGAGCTGTTCGAAGGCAGCGTCAGCGACAACATTGCCCGTTTTACCCGGGTCGATTCCGAGAAAGTCATTCTTGCGGCCACCACGGCCGGTGTTCACGACATGATCCTGTTGTTGCCCGATGGCTACGACACCGTGATTGGTGGTGACGGCGTGGTACTTTCCGGCGGGCAGCGCCAGCGCATAGGGCTGGCTCGCGCCCTGTACGGCAGCCCGCGGCTGATCATCCTCGATGAGCCCAATTCCAATCTCGACGAAGTCGGTGACCGAGCCCTGATAGCTGCCCTTCACAGGATCAGGCTGTCAGGTGCCACCCTGTTTGTGATTACCCATCGCACCAATATTGTGTCCCAGCTTGACCGGCTCATGGTGATGAGCAACGGCGGCCTCAGTCTGTTCGGGCCGCGTGAGCTCGTGCTGACGGAGTTCAACGCACAGCAGGCGCCAAAACAGACCATGCAGGCTGAAACCGCCATGGCGGCGGTGGCTAACGGCAAGGACGGTTCCGATGAACCCCATGATCCCAATTCCATCAACTGACAACTTTGCCGAACTGACCACTAGCGATCGAAAAATCCGACGCCTGGGTTTTGTCATTGTGGTGCTGACTTTCGGCGTGTTCGGCACCTGGGCTGCGTTCGCGCCGCTTGATGGCGCGGCCTATGCACCGGGTGTGGTGACCGTGCAGGCGTATCGCAAAACGGTACAGCACCTTGAAGGCGGCATCGTCAAAGAGGTGCTGGTACATGACGGTGATACCGTCAAACAGGATGACCCGCTGATCATTCTCGACGATACGCCGCTGCGCTTCGAATACCAGATGACCCGTGGGCAACTGATTGCCGCCAAAGCCATGGAAGCCCGGCTTGTGGCAGAGCGCGACAATCTGCCCGAGATTGCTTTTGCTCCGCTGGCCACAGCCGACATCCAGCGGGGCGGCGAAGCGCGCCAGGGCGAAATCCGGGTATTCAACGCCCAGCGAGGCTCGCGCCTGGGGCAGATTGCCGTGCTGCAAGAGCGCATTGACCAGTTGAATGAACAGATCAATGGCACCCAGGCGATTATCGGCGCCAAGGGGCATCTGGACAGGTCCTACAGTGGTGAAATTGTCGAATTGACCGACCTGCTGGCCCAGGGCTTTGTCGACAAACAGCGTCTGCTCGAGCAGGAACGCAAGCGCCAACTGCTCAGGTCGGAAGTGGTCGAGCACCGTTCCGCAATCACCACCAGCCGCTTGCAGATCAATGAAACCCGGCTGCAGATCCTGCAGATCGACAAGGACTTCAATGCCGAAGTGGTCAAGCAACTGGCAGAGGTCCAGAGCAAAATTTACGACCTGCAGGAGCGCGCCAGCGCCCTGGAAGACCGCCTGGGCCATATCGTGATTCGTGCCCCTGAAGCGGGCATGGTGATCGGCATGACCGTGCATACGATTGGCGGCGTGGTGCGCCCGGCGACCCCGTTGCTGGACATCGTACCGTCAGTGTCGGGGCTGGTTATTGAGGCCCAGGTGGC
Organism: Pseudomonas sp. FSL R10-1339; assembly: GCF_009600545.1. Taxonomy (NCBI): domain Bacteria; kingdom Pseudomonadati; phylum Pseudomonadota; class Gammaproteobacteria; order Pseudomonadales; family Pseudomonadaceae; genus Pseudomonas; species Pseudomonas sp. FSL R10-1339. The sequence goes on from NZ_WIVQ01000067.1 coordinate 9,151, forward strand.
GCCGGTGGACATTGATCGTGTTGCCATCGGCAGGCGTGCCGATATTCGTTTTGGCGCGTTCAACAGCGCCACCACACCGGTGATCGAAGGCGAGGTCAGCAGTGTTTCGGCAGACCGGCTGATCAATGAAAAAACCGGGGCCGGTTATTACCTCGCCCGGGTCAAGGTGACCAAAGCCGGTGAGCACACCTTGGGAGAACGCAAGTTGCTGCCGGGCATGCCGGCGGACGTGTTGATCATCACCGGGCAGCGCACTCTGCTGCACTACCTGATGCAACCGGCGCGCAATGCCCTCTCACAATCGATGATTGAGGAGTGATCATGCAAGTGACTGCACGCGTGCTGGGTGGTTTGTTCGGGCTTGCCGCGGGGGTTGCCCTTGCGCAAGGCGCAGTGCCAGCGGCGCAAGGGGTCAGCGCATCGACATTCACCACTGACCTGATGCAGTTGTATCGCGAGGCCCGTTTGCAGGACCCGCGAATATTGGCCTCCCGTGCGCGGGCGCAAGCAGGGCAGGAGTACCAGCGTGAAGCCATGGGCACCCTGTTGCCGCAGGTATCGCTCAACGCCGGGGTCAACCGGATTCACCAGGAAAACGAGCTGGTGCAGCAGAGTTTCGACAGTGAAGTCTACAGTCTGGTATTGCGTCAGTATCTGTACAACAAGTCCACCTGGGAGAATTACCAGAAGTTCAAAAGCATGGCCAAACAGTCCGATTCCGAAGCCCTGGAGGCTCAGTCCGAGGCCACGGTGGAGCTGGCCCGGCGGTACTTCACGGTATTGGCCGCCGAAGATGAACTCGAACTGATTCAGGCCGAGCTGCGTACCACGCAAAAAAGCCTGGACCGGGTCAACGCGCTGTACGCCAAACAGCTGGCCCTGATTACCGATCAGCTGGACCTCAAGGCCCGTGTCGACGGCCTGGCAGCGCAGGTCCTGGATGCCCGTAACCAGGTCAGCGTCAGTCGCGCGGCGCTGGCCGAGATCGTCGGACGGCCGGTCAAGGAGAAGCTCAGTCGCGTGCGCGACGATGTGCAGTTACGGGTTTCGACGCAGAGCCTGGAAAGCTGGGTGCGCGAAGGGGTTGCGCAAAACCCGGCACTCAAGGCCAATGAAAGCGGGGTAGAGGTGGCTGGCGCGGCCTTGCGTAGCGGCAAGGGCGGGCACTATCCGACTCTGAGCCTGACCCTCAGCGCGCAGCAGTCCAACGAAGGCTATAACAATGCCCTGGTGCCGCGCACCGACAGTTATGTGGCCGGGATCGGCCTGCAGGTACCGATATACAGCGGCGGCTCGACCTCGGCACGGGTGCGCGGGCTGTATCAGGATCAGATCGCGGCCGAGCAACAGCTGGAGTCGGTACAGCGGCGGGTGGTCAAGGAAATCACCAGCGCCTACCTGACGGCCGATACCAGCGCAGAGAAGATCAGTGCCAGTCGCCATGCCCTGGCTTCGGCACAGTTGTCCAGAGCCGCTGCAGAAAAAGCGTTCGGTTACGGGATGGTGAATGCCGTCGATGTGCTGACCAGTGTGCGTAACGAATACCGGGCTCATCGGGATTTGCTCAAGACCCAGTACGACTTCGTCACCAATGTCATTACGCTCAATCGCTGGGCGGGCAAGCCACCTGGTGAAAGTGTTGCAAGCGTGAATCTGTGGCTGAATCCGGGCAGTCCGGCGGCGGACATTGCGGATCCGCGATAACGCCATTTAATTGACCTTGTGCTTATCTGTTAACCTGGTGTTACACCATCTGTCTGTTTTTTTGACACGCATGATGCCTGTCATACATGTCGCGTCCCCCCTGCAGCACGCCTAAGGCCTTGATTTGCGTGGTCTGCTGGCCGCATGCAGGAATAAACACGAGGTGCCTGATTAAAAAACGGATTGCCCGATTGCCGTTCTGGCAGGCGGGGCAGCACGCAGGTCTGTCCTAGACTTACCAGACAGCCCGAGGAAGAACATCAACAGGCGCAAGCTATTGATAAGTACTCCTGATTGTTTTTGCTTCTACTCGAACGGGCAGCGGGTAGAGGTGATTGATGGTTCAAGGGAGTCAGGAAGGTAATGCCCCCCCTCAGAAAACCCATACGTGTGATGCTGATCGACTGTCGCCCGCTTGTTCTCAGAGGTCTTCACGACTTGATCAATGCCAGGAAGCCTCAAATGGAAGTGAGTGGCCAGGCCACCACCTATACCCATGCGCTTGACCTTGCCGATCAGTTACGACCCCATGTCATATTTTTTAGCTTCTTTCCGGACGCGCTGAACCCGCTGGCGGTCATCACCCAACTCACCCGCAGTACCGGGATTAAAGTGCTGGTGCTCAAAGGGCTGTACGAGGTCATACCCGCAACCCAGGCAATGGAAGCGGGTGCTCGTGGCATCGTACTGGCGGAAGACCCGACCGAGTCGATCATCCTTGCCATCATCAAGGTCCACCATCGAGACACCGGGCTCAACAGGGCCTGGACCGGCGGCCTGTGCGACTATGCTGCGAGCGGGAATACGGCCTTGAAACACAATCTGGAACTGGAGAAACAATCGCGTCTGACCTTGCGCGAGAGAGAGCTGATTCGCGCCATCGTGGGTGAGCCCTCGGCCAAGTACATGAGCATCGCCGGAAGCCTGGGCATCAGCGAGCACACCGTGCATAACCATCTGAGCAACATTTACCAGAAGCTTGACCTGATCAACCGTACGGACTTGCTGATGTACGCAATCAAGCACGGGTTGTTTGACAGCAAATAAAGGCCCGACAAAAAAGGCCTGGCTCCTTGTGGGAGCCAGGCCTTTTTACCTGTTGCGACATTTACACAATGTCAGTCGGGGCGATATCCGTCACACCCACCAACTTGATAATGCCGGTGATCCCCGTGCCATCACCGTCGTATGCCAGATAGCCGTCGCCTCCAACGACGCCAAAGTAGTAGTTGGTGCTGCCATTGAGCGCCGTATCGGCGGCGGTGATAAAGGCTGCCACGTTGGCCGCGGGGGCCGCCACTTCCATATAGTTCGCCCCTGTGCCTGCGGTCGGGAAGTTCAGCGTGTCCACCCCGGAAGTGAAGCCGGAGGAGATCATTGTCGTTGCCGCAGTCAGTGAGCCATCGGTATCCAGGCCGCTGAAGTTGAAGGTGTCGGCCCCCACACCACCGGTGAAGGTCTTGTCCCCTTCGATGGTCACATTCAGGGTCTGGGCTGCGGTTGAATCGGCATCCGCATCCGTCACCACGACGTTGAAGGCCAGATGGGCATCCGGGGTGGTCGAGGTGACAAAACCCAGATCAGTGATCTTGATCACATCGCCATCCCAGGTTCCCGCTTCACCGGCTTCTACAGGGTTGCTTTTACTGCCCTCGCCAGACTCGTTGCTGAAGGTCAAGGTGTTGCCGGTACTGGCCCCGCTGACGCCCACATTGCCATTGAGGTTGTAGCCGCTACCGCTAACACCCTCGGTGGAATCCAGCACCTGCAGGCCCTGGATCAGGTAGTTCTCGCTGCCGAAGTTGTAGTCGTTGCTCTCGATAATCACCGCACCGTCGTTCTGATCCAGGGTGATCCCGTAGGCTGCGGGGTTGGCAATCGGATGGAAGTTATTGGGTGAAGTCGAGGCGTTTTTAATGATGATGTCTTCGCTGTCGACAATGATCGCCCGGGTGATCTGGCTGTTGTCGTCAGGATCGATAAGCTTGAGCACCAGTACCAGGTCCTCGCTGCCGATGCCGTCGAACTTGACGTAGATCCCTTTGCTGGTGGCTGTGGGCGCTGCGGCTGTATCACCGAACGGGCTGGCGGTGAAGAAGTCCAGGTCCATTACCTCGCCTTGCTGGATGGTGTCACCGGCCACGCCGGCGGCGGTCCCGGAAACACTGACCCAGGAGGTTGCGGCAGAGAACAGCTCACCGGGGACGAAGGCGCTGTTGCCACCGGCCATGATGTTATTGGCACCGGTGCCTGAACCCTGTTCGGCGAAACCGCTGAACTGCACAAAGAAGTCGTCGGCCAGCTTGGCCACCGACACCGGCGGTTGCTGGTTGATTGGCGTTGTGCCGCCAATGTTGTAGCCGGTGAAGCCTTGTGCTGCGGAGGTTTTCAGGATGCTGAAGCTGTCGATATCGTCCGTCAGGCTCAGGGTGTAGGTGTCTGCCACCTTGTCAAAGGTCATGGTGCCGGTTGCGTTGGTCAGCGCGCCCAGCGTCGGGTTGTTGGAAACATAGGTGAAAGAGAGGTTGAACACCGCACTGGTGTCTGACTCCGAGGCCCATGTCACCACTTTGTTGCTGATGGCGGTGGTGCCCACCGTGCTGTCTCCCATGCTCACGGACAGGTCGCTGTTTGCAGAGCTGTAGACCGTCCCCAGGCGCTCATCCGCGCCGATGTCGTAGGCGAATACGCCAGTGCCGCCAGGAGTCGGGTTGCTGGAGTTGGCATAAACCACATTGGACTTGGCGGTGACCACGGGCGAGTCGTCATCCACGGTAATCAGCAGGCCGTTGGCGGCGGCCGTGATGCTGTCGCCGTCATAGTCCGTGGCGTTGATCGCTGTGCCCAGAGCGATGTTCAGGTCGTTCTCGTTCAGGCCGGCGGCATGGTCGAGTTGATCGAGCAGCATAAAGGCATAGGCCCCTGTCGCCGCTTGCACGCTGAAGGTGAACACCGAATTGCCGGCCCCGGCAGAAGCGGTCAGCAACCAGGTGTTACTGCCCGCGTCATAGGCAGTGGCATAGGTCACGTTGACCCCGCCGCTTTTCAGGCCCAGTGCCGTCAGGCCGTTGGTGGTCAGGGAATAACTCAGCGGCTCGTCTGCCCCGGACTGGAACAGGGCGCTGACATTGCCGCTGGCCAATACGATTTCCCCGGCCACGTCCCCCGTACCGCCCGGGATACCATCACCGGGGCCAGAGTCGGCCGCGCCTTCAAGTACACCGTCTTCGTCCACCGTGCCGGTGAGCAGATTGATCGATGCGACCGGGGTATCGTCGTTCACGGTGATTACCAGGCCGTTGGCCGCTGCCGTCACGCTGTCGCCGTCAAAGTCGGTGGCGTTGAGGGTGGTGCCGAGGGCGATGGTCAGATCATTCTCGTTCAGGCCGGCGGCATGGTCGAGTTGATCCACCAGAGTGAAGGCATAAGCACCCGTGGTTGCATGCAGGCTGAAGGTGAACACCGTATTGCCAGCTCCGGCCGAGGCCGTAAGCAGCCAGGTGCTGCTGCCTGCGTCAAAGGCGACCGCGTAAGTGACGGCCACGCCGCCGCTCATCAGGCCCAGTGCTGCCATGCCGGTGGTGGTCAGCGAATAGCTCAGGGCTTCGTCTGCACCCGACTGGAACAGGGTAGTGACATTGCCGCTGGCCAATACGATTTCCCCGGCCACATCCCCGCTACCACCGGCGATGCCATCGCCGGGGCCGGCGTTAGCCGTGCCTTCCACCACACCGTCTTCGTCCACCGTACCGGTGAGCTGATTGATGGAAGCGATCGGTGAATCGTCGTTCACCGTTATCACCAGGCCATTGGCCGCTGCGGTCACGCTGTCGCCGTCAAAATCAGTGGCATTGACGGCAGTGCCGAGGGCAATGCTCAGATCGTTTTCGTTCAGGCCGGCGGCATGATCGAGTTGATCCACCAGGGTAAAGGCATAGGCGCCGGTTGCGGCGTGCAGGCTGAACGTGAACACCGTATTGCCTGCTCCGGCCGAGGCCGTGAGCTGCCAAGTGTTGCTGCCTGCGTCAAAGGCGACCGCATAGCTGACAGCCACGCCGCCGCTTTGCAGACCCAGGGCCGCCATGCCATTGGTGGTCAGCGAGTAGCTCAGCGCTTCGTCCGCGCCGGACTGGAACAGGGTGCTGACGTTGCCGCTGGCCAATACGATTTCCCCGGCCACATCTCCGGTACCACCGGCGATACCATCGCCGGGGCCGGCGTTAGCCGTGCCTTCCACCACACCGTCCTCGTCCACGCTGCCGGTGAGCTGATTGACTGTGGCGACAGGGGTATCATCGTTCACCGTGATCACCAGGCCGTTGGCGGCTGCCGTTACCGTGTCGCCATCAAAGTCGGTAGCGTTGATGGTGGTGCCAAGGGCGATGGTCAGATCGTTCTCGTTCAGGCCGGCGGCATGATCGAGTTGATCCACCAGGGTAAAGGCATAGGCGCCAGTGCTTGTGTGCAGACTGAAAGTGAACACCGTATTGCCTGCTCCGGCTGATGCAGTGAGCAGCCAGGTGCTGCTGATGGCATCAAAGGCGACCGCATAGGTCACGGTAACCCCGGCGCTTTTCAGCCCCAGGGCTGACAGGCCATTGGTGGTCAGCGAATAGCTCAGTGGCTCGTCCGCACCGGAGGCAAACAGGGTACTGACATTGCCGGTGGCAAGCACGATTTCCCCGGCCACATCACCTGTGCCGCCTGCGATACCATCACCTGGGCCAGCGTTAGCCGCACCTTCGAGCACACCGTCTTCGTCCACCGTCCCCGTGAGCGGGTTCAGTGTGGCGATCGGGGTGTCGTCATCCACGGTGATTACCAGTTTCTGCGCCGTAGCGGTGACCGAGTCACCATCCTTGTCGGTGACCTTGAACACCGAACCCAACTGCAGCAGCAGTTCGTTTTCGCTGTTGTCGCCACCCACCGTATCCGGGTGGTCGAGTTGATCGAGAAGGGTGAAGGTATAGCTGCCGTCAGAGGTATTGGTCAGCTCCAGCTTGAACACCGCGCGGTCAGTGGCGGCGACGTATTCAGCAGCGGCACCGACATAGCCCCACAGGGTGTTGCCGATCACGTCATATTTAACCGCCTCGCCCTTGGAGGCCAGCGCCACCGCAGTCGCGGCGCTGTCAACTACTTGCACGCCGGAAGTGTCGTTGGACAAGGAGTAGCTTGCCGGCGCATCAGTACCGGATGTGAATACAGTGGCCACAGTGCCTGAGGCCGATGCCGGAACCAGCAGGCCCGCGTCGCCGACACCGCCATCGATGCCGCCAATCAGACTGTCTTCATCCACCAGTGCCGTTACCGGCAGCCCCGCGGCGGCAGGGCCGTCGTCTTCAAAGTTAAACAGGCTGCCGACTTCCTGAGGCACGGCCACCACATTGGGCAGATGGAAACCGCCGATATCGAACGTGGAGTTGCCGGTGCCGCTGTTTTCAATTACCACGCGATTGTGGGTGCCATCAACGGTGTATTGCAGGGAGAAGTTGGCTTCGAAGCCGACAATCGTTGCGGTGCGGTCAAGGCCGCCATTGCTGGTGTTGAAGGTCACACTGATGCTGCCGAGCGTGGTGTTGGTCGTGACCCCGGTCAGACCGGCGATGGCAACACCATTGGCACCGATCACCGTGATACTGGCGATATAGCCAAGATTGTCTGCCCCGTTTACCGCATGGCCATTACCGTCAAGCAGGCCGTCATAGTAAGCCGATCCGACCTCCAGGCCGGTGGTGAAGGCGCTGATAGTGGCCGCACAGGTTTTCGGGGGGGTGGCCTGGGCGATGACAATGGTTGCGCCGCTTGCCGCGAAGAGCCCGCCAAACAGGATGTTGCTTTCGTTGGTCGCCTCACCATGGGTCAGGTCTGGCACGGTGTAACGCGCGTCCGGGTTGCTCACAAAACTGAAGATCATGCCTTCGCCAGCCTTGATCCCCTGGCTGTTGGTGCCGATGGTGGTAGGGCCGGCACCCTGACTGGTATTGACGGTGTCAGCCTGATTGGCAGGTACCTGATCCGGGTCCATGCCGGTAACGATCAGGCCTGTGGTACTGCCACCTGCCTTGAACATCAGAAAGCCGTTCTGCCCGGAGGGCAAACCGGCGAAATCAAAAGCCAGGTCCTGGCTGGCGGTTACCCAGAGGTGGTTGGTCATGTCGACCACATCATCGGGGTTGGCGGTGTCCGGGTGCAGCAGCGGTTCTTGCTGCACCATCCAGACCTTGGCCCCGGTTGCGGTTTCCTCCAGATAGGCAGCAAAAATAAGAGTACCGCCCGGATCTGCCAGGTCGTCCTCGGGTGCGGGTGTCGCCCCTTCAGTGCCGGCACGGCCCAGCACGATATTGTTGGTCGTGTCCGTATAAAGAAAGATTCTGGTGCCATCGAGGGTATACAGGCCGCTCCAGTCCGAGCCGCTGTTGGCGTTGGTCGGGTCGCCCAGCGCCTTGCCCTGGGCATCGGTAAAGGCCAGGTCCGCGTAGGTACCGGTGATGGTGATCAGGTCGGCACCGTTGTTGCCGGCGGCGCCGGTATAGCCACTCAGCGCCGCATTCTTGACCGGTGTGGCGCCCAGCAGAGTGAACAGACGGGACTCGAATGCGAAGGGCAGGTCGCCGGTATCATCGGTACCATTGATGGCCGCGACGGTGATGTCGTTATCGTTGATATCTTCGATATCGGTGGAGGTGGCGGCGTTCTGCAAACCGCTCGTTTCATCGACCGTGATACTGCTGTTCAAGATGATAGCCATGACGCTCTCCTGGCTGATTCCGGTCACAGAGCTGACCGCTGGGGATTTATTGCGACAGATCTCAACTATGGGTTTGTGCGTCAGGTTGCGCATCGGCCGATACTCCCAGGCGGTCTGGGAGTATCGGCCTATCAGGGAGGGGAAGCAGGAGAGCTGAGGCAGGAGCTTTTTCACCTGCCTACGGTTAGCATTGCGCCTTATAAATACACAAGAAACGGATCGAATCTTGACCGAACGACGTCAATTCAGCACCGGCATGAAGGGCAAGAACCTTCGCTACCTCAAAGACAGTGCCATAGAGCCAGGGCCCATGGTGCGTACCGGTTTTGTGTTGCTGGAGCATTTCTCGCTGCCGGCCTTCACCCAGGCGCTGGACACCATCATTACCGCCAACCTGCTGCGTGCCGGTTTGTTTTCTTCGCGCACCTATGGCTTGAGCGACGGTGAGGTGGTCAGCGATCTGGGTTTGGTGATCCGTCCCGATGCCTGTATTGATCCGGCGATGATCCATGAACTGGACCTGCTGGTGATCTGTGGGGGGTACCGGACCGAGTTGAAGCTCAACGATGAGTTGAGCAGCCTGCTCAGGGCGGCTGCGCGTGCGGGTATCACGCTGGGCGGGTTATGGAACGGCGCCTGGTTTCTCGCCAGTGCCGGGGTGCTGGACGGTTATCGTTGCGCAATCCACCCAGAGCATCGCCCGGCACTGACCGAAGTGGCCAAGGCAGCGCAAGTCACCAGCGAACCCTATGTTATCGATCGTGACCGGATGACCGCCTCCAGTCCTGCCGGAGCCTTCCAGATGGCTCTGGGCTGGATCAAGAGCCTGCATGACAAGGCACTGGTGGAAGGCATCGAGGATATTCTGGCGTTCGAGGAGTCACGCTACCGAAGGATCAAGCCGGCGGAAAATATCTGCGTCAGTGCGCCCTTGCGCGAAGTGGTCAAGCTGATGGACGCCAACCTCGAGGACCCTCTGGAGCTTGAACAGCTTGCGGTTTATGTCGGCCGGTCCCGACGTCAGCTCGAGCGCCTGTTCAAGGAGCAACTGGGTACCACGCCGCAGCGCTATTACCTGGAACTGCGCATCACTGAAGCGCGGCGGTTGCTGCAGCACACCGAGCTGTCTCAAGTCGATGTCCTGGTGGCCTGCGGGTTTGTCTCGCCCAGTCATTTCAGCAAGTGCTACAGCGCCTATTTCGGCTATCGACCATCCAAGGAAGTGCGCCTGGTCAAATAACTCAGCCCGGCACAGTGCCGATCCTTGACTATGCTGTGGGCACTTACTGCGCAGGCAGATGCTCTGGTTAGAGGGGTTGGGATGATTTCAGAATGGGAAATGATTGGCCGTTTGCTGCTGGCAGCGGTGCTCGGCAGCTTGATTGGCTTGCAGCGCGAGCATCAATTCTGGACAGCAGGTTTGCGGACGCACATGTTGGTGGCGACCGGGGCATGCTTGTTTATGACCGTGTCGGCCTTTGGTTTCCAACAGGCGCTGACCCAGCCGGGCACGCAACTGGATCCTTCGCGGATTGCTGCGCAAATTGTCACCGGCATCGGCTTTCTCGGGGCCGGGTCGATCATGATGCGCGGTGAAGTGATCAAGGGCTTGAACACGGCGGCTAGCCTGTGGGCAGTGGCGGCTATCGGTATGTCCATTGGCGGCGGCATGTATGTGCTGGGCGTAGCTGCGACCGTGTTGATTCTGGCCATTTTGATTGCCATCGGGCCTATCGAGCACCGCTATCGCGATTATATAAAGGTCCATGTGATCAAGCTGGTGGCCCCTCTTGGGGTGGTGAATCGCCAGAGCCTTGAGGAGTTTCTCGGTGAGGATGCTGCGCGACTCAAGCAGGTGGTGGTTGAGCAGGGGCCGGACATGGGGACCGAGAGCATCACGGTGGAGTTCAAAAGAACCAGCCGGGTTGAGACGGCAGAACTGTTGAAGCGAATTCTGACCATTCCGGATGTCAGGGAAGAGCAGGCGCCGCATTAATTCAAGGCCTGTTGCCCTGGGTTGTAGCCTGCAAATCAATACCCAGGGAGTGCATCACTTTGATCACGGTTTCAAAGCGGGGCTTGGCACCCGCAGCGAAAGCCTTGTACAAACTGGCACGGCCAAGCCCGGTGGCATTGGCTATTTGCCCCATGCCACGAGCTTTTGCAACGTAGCCAACGGCACGGATCAGTTCGTCAGTGTCACCGTCGGCAAGCACTTGAGTCAGGTATTCGCTGATGGCCTCATCGCTGTTCAGCAGCTGTGCCATGTCGAAGGGCAGTAGCGTAGTGGTCATGTTAAATCTCCTTTGCCATTCTATGCGCCTGGCGGATATCGCCAGGCTGTGTGGACTTGTCACCCCCGGCCAGCAAAATCACGATCGAGACCTCGCGCAAGGTGAAATACACCCGATAGCCTGCGCCGATATCAATGCGCAGCTCAGATACGCCATTGCCCACGGATTTGAAATCACCCAAGTTGCCGGTTGATACCCGGTCAATTCTTCGGGCGATGGAGATCCGTGCACGCATGTCTCTTAAATTCAGCAGCCAATCAGCAAAAATTATGGTTTGCAGTATCACGTGATTCATCAATGATTGTCTCCATTTGGAGACGATTTGCAAGCCTTGTTGTATGTCAGCATGATTTGCTCCGATGAGTGGTTGCGGCTTGGGTGGTGGTCTTGAAAAAGACTAGCCACCGGCCTTCATCGCAGCAGGACAAATATGTGAGCGGCCATGACAAATCATGCCCTTGATGCAGACGACTACGCGGGCAGGGCCATGGCTGGTGTTTGACGCACCGTCACAGCCCACGCAGTTGGTGGACACCGCCACCGATCAGCCGCTGGCCTTGATGCAACCGGTGGCTGCGGATGGTCGGGTGATTGGGCCCGGGCAAATCCGGGTAAAAAAATCGAGGTGTGAAGTCTTGAGTCCTGCAGCCGCTGCGGCTTCAGAGTTCACACTCGGATCACGCTTGCACCTGTAGATACTCTGTTGCAGGTAAAGTCCTATTGTGGGAGCGAGTGTTTCTGTAGTCGCTGCCGAGGAACTACACACGAACCGAACAGGCCGGCCGGTCGGCCGCCTCGTGGCGCAGTGCTTTTGATCTGCCAGCCCTCCCGGGAGGCCGAGAGGAGGTTCTGTGGAGTGGGTCGACCGGCATGGATGCCGGGAGAGCCGCGATGGGCCATGGATGGCCTGTGGCGGCGTGCCCACGGAGCAGGACCGGAGCGAGGGAACCTGAGCGTAGCGAAGGCCGTACGATGGGGCGAGGACTTTTTGGTTCCTTTTCGGTCCTTCAAAAAGGGACTCGCCGTAAGGGCGAAACCAAAATTCCAGTTAGACACAAATGCCGGATATGTACTCAACGTATCAGTTAAAAAACAAGATCAAGCAGATCACAACCATCACACAACAATTGACAACCTGTGCGAAAAATCCTGAAAAAAAGTGAGCTGGCAGTCTCTGGAGATACTCTGTTGCAGGTCAAGCCCTATTGTGGGAGCGAGCCTGCTCGCGAACGACCTTCGCGAGCAGGCTCGCTCCCACAGTTGCAGTGTTTCTGTAGTCGCTGCCGAGGAACGAAGGCTGCGAGTCAGCTGTTACAAAGAGCCATTGACCGGTAACAGAGTAACTACAGGAATTTCGGTTAAAACTGCATCTCGGGCACATGCTCGGGGACGATCAGTTTGCCGGCGGTTTTGCTGACGATTTCTTCAACACTGACACCCGGGGCACGTTCTTTGAGGATGAAGGCGCCGTTGTCGATTTCCAGATAGGCCAGGTCGGTCAGCACGCGCTTGATGCATCCGGCGCCGGTCAGTGGCAGGCTGCAACGCGCCAGCAGTTTGGACTCGCCGTCCTTGGACGCATGGGTCATGGTGACGATGATGTTCTCGGCACCGGCCACCAGGTCCATCGCTCCACCCATGCCCTTGACCAGTTTTCCGGGGATCATCCAGGAGGCGATATTGCCCTGTACATCGACTTCAAATGCGCCGAGCACGGTCAGATCAATATGGCCACCCCGGATCATTGCGAAGGATTCTGCCGAGGAAAAAATCGACGCCCCGGTGCGCGCAGTCACAGTCTGCTTGCCGGCGTTGATCATGTCGGCGTCGGCTTCACCGACGCGGGGGAAGGCACCCATGCCGAGCAGGCCGTTTTCCGATTGCAGCATGACTTCCATGCCTTCGGGGATGTAGTTGGCAACCAGGGTCGGAATACCGATACCCAGGTTAACGTAGAAACCGTCCTGCATTTCACGGGCGACGCGCTGTGCCATTTGTTCGCGGGTAAGAGCCATTTTTGTTCTCCGTGCTCAGGTTCAAAAGCTTGGGGCAGGGTGGGCAGAGGATCAGTCGCGCTCGGTGAGCTGTTCGATGCGTTTTTCAAACGTGCCGCAAATGATCCGGTCGACGTAGATGCCGGGAGTGTGGATCTGCGTCGGATCCAGCTCGCCGGGTTCGACGATTTCTTCGACTTCAACCACGGTGATCCTGCCCGCCGTGGCGGCCAGGGGGTTGAAGTTCTGCGCGGTGTGGCGATAAATCACGTTGCCGAAGTGATCGGCTTTCCAGCCTTTGACAATGGCAAAATCGCCGGTGATGGACTCTTCCATCAAATAGGTACGCCCTTTGAATTCACGGGTTTCCTTGCCGTCGGCGACCGGGGTGCCGACCCCGGTAGCGGTGAAAAACGCCGGGATACCGGCACCGCCGGCGCGCATTTTTTCCGCGAGCGTACCTTGCGGGGTCAGTTCCACTTCAATTTCGCCGCTGAGCAACTGTTTTTCGAACAGGGCGTTTTCACCGACGTACGAGGCAATGACCTTGCGGATCTGACGGTCTTGCAGCAGTACGCCAAGGCCGAAACCGTCGACTCCGCAGTTGTTGGATACCACGGTCAGGTCACGGATGCCCTGGCGCTTTATCTCGTTGATCAGGTTCTCCGGGATGCCGCACAGGCCAAAGCCGCCAGAGATCACGGTCATGCCATCCTTGAGCCCGGCCAGGGCTTCTTCATAGGACGCCACACGCTTGTCGAAACCTGCCATATGCACCTCTTTTATTGTTCGCCGGCTGTGCTCAGCCATTGGTGATGAGTGTTACTGCGTATCATTGATTTGATAAGTTGATTTTTGCGTCGGATTAATAGATAAAACAAATCAATAAGCCTGAGGCCTGGCCATGACCGTAAAACAAATCCGTGCCTTTCTTGCGGTGGCCCAAAGCCTGAGTTTTGCCGTGGCCTGCGAACGTCTGCATTTGTCCCAGTCGGCCCTGAGCCTGACCATCAAGGCGCTGGAACAGGGCCTGGGCGGGCGATTGTTCAGTCGCACCACGCGCAATGTCGCCCTGACCCCGGAGGGCGAGTCGCTGTTGCCGCTGGCCCGGCGTTTGATTGCTGACTGGGACAATGTCGAAGACCAAATGCGCCAGCGCTTCACCCTGCAGCGCGGGCGCGTCACCCTGGCCGCCATCCCGTCTTTTTCGGGCAACTTGCTGCCGGCCATTGTGAAAAATTTTCGCGCGCGGCATCCCAAGGTCAACGTCACGGTCAACGATGTGATCAACGAGCAGGTACTGGAGATGGTGCGTGACCGGGAGGTGGAGCTGGGTGTGGCCTTCGAGCCGGCAGGCGCTTCGTCGCTGACGTTCACCCCGCTGTATCTGGACCGTTTTGTCGCCGTGGTGCCCCGTGACTCGGCACTGGCCGGGCTTGACTTGATCGACTGGCAGACCCTGCTGGAACAGCCCTTTATCACTCTGCAACGACCGTCTGCGGTGAGGGTGCTGCTGGAAGAACACTTGCAGGCGCGGCAGATGAAATTGCCGGTTGAATTTGAAAGCCATCAGTTGGCCACGGTGGGCCGCATGGTCGCCAGCGGGCTGGGCGTGAGCGTGGTGCCGGCCCTGTGTGCCGAACAGATGCGTGAGCTGGGAGCCTGCTGCATCACCTTGCATGAGCCGGTGGTGGAGCGGGCCATTGGCGTTTTGACCAAGCCAGGCCATGAGCTTTCGTCGGCGGCCCAGGCGATGTTCGACAGCTTGTTGGAAAGAACCTGGTAATCGCGGTTGTGGGAGCGGGCTTGCTCGCGATGGCATCGACGCGGTTCAACCGCTATACCGCGCCGCCTGCATCGCGAGCAAGCCCGCTCCCACAGATGAACCGCTAGGCCTCGCGTCCGGCTTTGTGCCCGGCGCTGATTGCGCCTTCGATATAGCCGATACTGTGGCAGTCGCCGATGCTGCTGGCGCTCAACCCCGCTCGGGTCAGTTCGTCGAGCAGTCCGGTATCGGGCTGGGCGCCGATGGCAAGTACCACGGAGTCGGCGTCACTCTGCGCCGAAGTGCCATCGGCCAGTTGATAGCGCACGCTGTGGCCGTCGATCGCCGTAACGCTGGCCCCGGTGATCAACTCGCCGCCATGCACACGAATTTCATGCAGCACCCGCCAGCGCCGCACAATGGCCAGCTCCCGGCCCAGGTGAGTACCGCTTTCCAGTACGGTGACCTGACGTCCGCGGGCAATCAAAAATTCCGCCAGCTCCAGGCCTACCAGGCCGCCACCGATAATGGTCACGCGCTTGCCCAGCGGCATCCACACCCGCGACAGTTTTTCCATGGCTTCACGGCTGTCAGTAACGCCAGTCAGGCTGCCGGCCTTCATCAGTGCACGCTGGGTGAAGGACAGTTTGCGTTTGGCTATTTCTTCAGCACGGTCACCCGTCATCAAACGGCGCAGTTCGTCGCCACTCCAGACATGGTCCTGATCGGCGCCGGGGATGGCCGGTGCCGCACGTTCGGCACCTGCGGCCACCAGCACCTGGTCGGCACCCAGCATGGTCGCCAGCGGGCTGGGCGTGAGCGTGGTGCCGGCCCTGTGTGCCGAACAGATGCGTGAGCTGGGAGCCTGC
>NZ_WIVQ01000068.1:0-24428 GCF_009600545.1 Pseudomonas sp. FSL R10-1339
AGCGGCGACATCGCGGGCGGTCTGCGGGTCGATGGTGCTGCAATCCACGGCGGGTACACCTGCGCCGATGCCAGCCAGCACACCGTCCTCACCCAGCCACACGCTGCGCACATGGGCAGCAGCCGGGAGCATGGTGATCACCAGTTCGGTGCCTTGGGCGGCCTCCCGAGGCGAGGTGCTGATATGGCCACCCAGGGCGGCCAGCTCGGCGAGAATGCTTTGGTTCAGATCAAACAGGTTCAGCGAATGCCCGGCCTTGAGCAGGTTGCGCGCCATTGGTGCGCCCATGTTGCCCAGGCCGATAAATGCGATATTCATGCTGTGTGCCCTCAACGAAGATTGATGGTTGTGTTGACGCCATCATTCACGCTGTCATCGTCGAACCAGCGACTGGTGACGGTCTTGGTTTGAGTATAGAACTGCACCACTTGCTTGCCGTACGGGCCAAGATCGCCGAGTTTCGAGCCACGGGAACCCGTGAAGCTGAAGAACGGCACCGGCACCGGGATCGGGATATTGATACCGACCTGGCCCACATCGATTTCAGTCTGGAACTTGCGCGCTGCAGCGCCGCTTTGGGTAAACAGGCCGGTGCCGTTGCCAAACGGGTTGGCGTTGACCAGTGCAATGGCCTGGTCGAGGGTATCGACCTCAATCACCACCAGCACCGGGCCGAAAATTTCCTGGGTATAGATTTGCATATCGGTGGTGACGCCTGAAAACAGGGTCGGCCCGATAAAGTTGCCTTGTTCGAAACCCGGGACCTTGATGTTGCGGCCATCCAGTTCCAGCACTGCGCCTTCTTTGATGCCGCTTTCGATCAACCCCAGTACCCGCTCTTTAGCACGCCTGGAGATCACCGGACCTACATCCGTACCCGCCTCGCTGCCGGCGTTGACCTTGAGTTTTTGCGCCAGCGCCTTGAGGTCCGGCAGCCATTTTTTCGCCGCCCCCACCAGTACCACCACCGAGGTAGCCATACAGCGTTGGCCGGATGCGCCAAAACCGGCACCGACCAGCGCGTTGAGGGTTTGCTCGCGGTTGGCATCGGCCAACACCACGGCGTGGTTTTTCGCGCCCATCATCGATTGCACGCGCTTGCCGTGACGGCCCGCCAGGTCATAAACGTGGGTACCGACGGCGGTTGAGCCAACGAACGAAACCGCTTTGATATCGGTGTGGGTGCACAGCGCATCCACCACATCCTTGCCGCCATGCACGACGTTGAGCACACCCGGCGGAACCCCGGCTTCCAGCGCCAGCTCGACCAGCATCAAGGTCGACAGCGGGTCTTGCTCGGACGGTTTGAGAACGAAGGTGTTACCGCAGGCGATGGCCATCGGGAACATCCATAGCGGAATCATGGCAGGGAAATTGAACGGTGTGATCCCGGCGCAGACCCCGATAGGTTGGCGCAAGGTGTAGGTATCCACCCCGCCCGCAACGTTTTCAGCGAATTCACCCATCTGCAAGGTGCCGATGGAGCAAGCATGCTCGACCACTTCCAGGCCGCGGAAAATATCGCCCTCGGCGTCGGCAATGGTTTTACCCTGTTCGGCACTGAGCACAGTGGCGATGCGCTTGGAGTGCTCGCGAATCAGCGCCTGCAGCTTGAGCATGATGCGCATGCGCGCGCCAATGGGCGTCAGCTTCCAGGTCTGGAAAGCGCGCTGGGCGGCAGCGATGGCGGCGTTGACTTCAGCGGCAGTGGCAAACGGTACTTTGGCCAGCACTTGCTGAGTGGCGGGGTTGATGATGTCGTGCCACTCGGTGGTCTGCGACTCGACCCATTCGCCATCGATCAGCAGGCGGGCGTTTTGGTACGGGGTGGTAGAAACGTTCATGGAAGTCTCCGGCATTATTATTTTAAGTAGGGCTGTCCAGATTGGTCGCAGGACTGTTTTTGGAGTATAGGTGTGCGTTCTTCTAATAAGAACGCACATAAAAGCCGATCAAACATGCAAAAAAACATCACATCGTTAAGCGCATTGAACTGGGACGACCTGAAGTTTTTTCTCGAGGTGGCCCGTACCCGTAAAGCCAGCACTGCGGCCAAACGGCTGGCGGTGGACTACACCACCGTATCGCGACGCATCAGTTCGCTGGAGGCTGCCCTCGGCACACTGCTGTTTGAAAAATCACGCACCAACGGCTTCACCCTGACCAACGAGGGCCAGCGCTTGCTGGGCTATGCCGAGGCCATCGAAAGTACCCTGCATATGGCCTGCGAGCAGGTGTCGGGTTCGGGGGTGGCGTTGTCCGGGCATGTGCGCATGGGTTGCACGGAGGGGTTCGGGAGCTTTTTTATCACCCCTCAGCTCAGCCATTTTGTCGACGCCTACCCGGCCATTTCAGTGGATATCCTGCCCCTGCCGCACTTCATCAGCCTGTCCAAGCGCGAGGCGGATATCGTGATCGCGCTGGAGCGTCCGGAACACGGGCCCTATGTGTGCTGCAAGCTATGCGACTACCGCTTGCAGCTGTATGCCACCCAGGAGTATCTGGACCAGCACCCGCCTATCAACCGGGCGGCGGATTTGGCCGAGCACACTTTTATTAGCTATGTGGACGATCTGGCGTTCAGTTCGGAGCTGCTGTACCTGGCCAACGTGCTGCCTGGCGCCAGCGCCAACCTGCGCAGCACCAGCGTGATTGCGCAATTCGTGGCAGCGCAGCAGGGCCGCTCGCTGGCGATTTTGCCGTGCTTTCTGGCCGCCCAGGACCCGCGTTTGCTGCCGGTATTGCCGGGCGAGGTCACCCTGACACGGCAGTTCTGGATGTACTGCCGCGAGGATCTGAGGAAGCTCAAGCGGATTACCCTGTTGTGGGATTACATCCGCGAGGTCACTGAGCTGAATCGCCCGTTGTTGCTGGGCGAAACGCGGGATCTTCGATTTGCAGATTGAGAATCTACAAGGAGAAAGGTGGACCCATCGTAACGGGCTCAGCATGGGGTTTGCAACGGGTTGTGACAGGGGTTGGTACAGGACTTGTAACAGTCGAAAGGAGTCTTAAAGTGGCGTACACATGCACGATAAGGCCCCCACAGGGGGATCGGGATGGGCACCTGCGCGAGGGCGTACCGGGGGAATGTGCGCGCGAATGAATCAATGAGGTGACGTCTCGGAAATTTCTGTCAGATTCCAGCTGAAAGACTTACGTGACCGTCCCATGAATGACCCGTCAAAAGACCGGGAGGTAGATTTAAGCTATCTGCCCACACTACTTCAGAAGGAAATCTCTTTGAGCAGATCGCTGAACGACCTAACGTCTCGCGATGCCGTATTGGCAGCCATTCAGGAATTTGAATCGAGTGGCCGAGAATCCTTCCTTGAGACCTACGGGTACAAGCCATCAAGAAGCTACGTTCTTCAATACGACGGCCGGATGTACGACTCGAAAGCAATCGCTGGTGTTGCATACGGAAAGCAGCACGGCATACCTCTCAAAGCTTCAGAGTTTTCCGGGGGAGAACAAACTGTCGTTAAGTGCTTCGCTCGACTCGGTTTTTCTGTCATTAAAACCCCACACCCGGCTCTCTTTCTGACCCGCGGATCCACCTACTTTAGAAAAGATCTTCGAGCCGCGTATGGAGGGCAGCTACAAGCTGGTATTTGGACTCCTAAGAATTTCCCGGTCGTTTTCTTGTTCTCTGGTGAGAGCGGGAAAGCGTATGGATACCACGACGATTGGATTGATGGCGTTTTTATGTACACCGGCGAAGGTCAAAACGGCCCCATGACATTCACCGGGGGCAACAAAGCAATTCGCGACCACAGAGCAAATGGCAATGATTTGATGCTTTTCAAAGACCTGGGGAAAGGCAAAGGCGTCCGCTACGAAGGGGTTTTCGAGTGCGCATCTTGGACATTCGTAACGCGCCCAGACAAGGAAAACAAAAGCCGTCAGGCCATTGTGTTTAATTTGATGCCGGTCTCCACAGACGCTCATTCTGAATCACCTTATCAGGCCCCTCATCAATCCGCCCCGTCTACTACTCCGAGCATTACAACCCTGAAAACGGCCGCATACACTGCTGCCAATGAGCAGCCAGTCCAAACCGACCCAGCAGAAGTAAAACGGTCGTGGTTCAAGCGAAGTGAAGCCGTGAAGCGCTATGTAATAGCCAGGGCGAACGGTAAGTGTGAAGCCTGCGATGAGCCTGCCCCCTTCAAAAAGAAAGACGGCACCCCCTACCTCGAACCTCACCACACCCATCGCCTGGCAGACGAAGGCCCAGACCATCCGGCATGGGTCGGAGCTGTTTGCCCTAATTGTCATCGTCGCATCCATTCAGGTGAAGATGGGGAAGCTTGGAATACCAGACTACAGCTTCGGCTGCGAGACATAGAACCGCTGGGCGACTGAAGATGTAGGTACCTCCGTCAGTGATGATGGAGTGCTTCTTTATGGCCGCCTTTCGGCTCGCAAGAGCTTCGCCTGCTTGGGTGTCGAAAGTCAGTTCATGGCTGGTGGTGCGAAGTCGATTGGAAATCGTACGGCATCGTCGGGCCCTCCTATTGCTGGCTGAGTGACGAGGGGGAGTGCCTGTCGCAATAGTAAGAACGTCTGTATTTCCTATCGATGCCGCAGAAATACCCATACGCGAACTTAGCTATTCCTTGCGAACTCTCCATGGTATCGCTTGCGGATTTGATCGACATATTGAATGGCAGCGCTAAGGCTATCGAAGATCTTGATAATCGGCCCGTCGCCACCAATACTGACTTTTACTGCATAGCTGTTGCCGTACCTTATAATTCCTTTCGGGAGACCATCAGACTTATTGCTCCTTCGCTTGGCGTTCCATAGATTTTCTTGAACGGTACAAGTTCGAAGGTTATCCACACTGTTGTTCAACTTATTTCCGTCGATGTGATCGACAACAAGTTCAGCGGGATCGCTCCCGGCATGCATAAAGTAGATTACTCGATTGGTCCTATAGAACTGGTGTTTGAACTGCATACGGTAATAGCCGTCCGTGCCTATGCTAACGACAGGGCCGACTTTGCCATTAGGGCCTCGGGCAGTTTTGATACGGGACAAGCCCGAGGGGCTCGCTGGGTCAATCGCATAGGTGGCTTGAAGATCGGTCAGGGAAGGCATTGGGATGTGGGTAGTCATGGTTGGGTCTCCTCTATCGAAGTGGGTTGCTCTCAATAGTGAGGGTCTATACCTTGTGTCTTTCCTTCCTTCGCGCCCCAACATTTCTTGACGACCGCGCGAGCATAATCAATAGATTTTCGACTCCCATTGGCGAACTGACTGAATGTTTAAGCGCTTTCAGGTCTAACCCAAAGGCGCCCACTGCCGGCGCCCAGCGGATAGTGAGTTTACTTTTGATGGCCTTATCGCTATTGATTGCTTATGCCACCGCCACCCTTATATAAAGTCGTACTGCTGGGCAACGATAAACTGATCGAACTGGTCTCCCCAGTAAGAGTGACCTTCATTGAACTGCAGATATTACTTGACTCCCAGACAGACATTCTGAAAGTTTCGCTATGCGGCCTTTCCTATAACTCCCCGCGTTAAATCGGATTGGTGCGCCAGTTTGGCTACCAAGTCAGCCGCAGCGGTCAATTGCTTCAGCTTGGCCGAGTGTCGATTTAAATAGCTCTCGATTCCGTGAACGGCATGTCGAGCCGCTTTTGCGATTTCTTGCGCCGTTCGATTCGACATTCCTGACTGCTGTATTGTTTTGACTACGATGATTTCAAGGCGCAGAGCGGCCAAAACGTCTCCCGAGCGAACTCGAAGTTGACCTTTATTAGAACCAACTGCTGTCGCAACTGAGCCATACACAATATCGTCCAGCCACTGCGGTCGATTGGAGCTGATCAAGTGAATGATATGAGCTACAGGATTCGCTGTAGATAGCGGTGGTCGTCCTCGACGCAGCCCATTTGGCTTCTCAACGAAGCTGTTAGCGGTTTGATGGTTTTCTCGAATTTCTGCCCGGATTCGTCGAACACCGGCAGCAGCCTTTGCGGCGTCTGCGGGTAAATTCGGGTCGGCTCGGCGTTGCGCTGCCCACGCTTGAAAATGAGCGGTTGCGGTGAAAGTGGTCATGGCTGGCCCTCATGTTGGTTGATCGACAAGCGGGCGCCTGTCGCAACAGTGAGGGTTTTTCTACAACCACATACAGTGAGGGTTTTTCCAAGCCCGCCGACTGCTCCACAATCACCGCGAGCATCACCCCATCTAACGACATGGGTAGGACGTCGAACGTGTCATCACGGCGATTACAGAGAGGCGGTTTTTACAGCAGCAATTAAATAACCATACAATAAAAATGGATGGCTACACTCCTACGCGCAAGCAGCAATACCAAGTCCCAGTTAGTCGGTCAGATTTCACGTAGGAACGCGATAAAGATGGAACAGGTCGTGCTCAGGGTGACTCACGAGGACTTCCAGCTCGACACCCATGAAATTAAGTCGGATCGTTGAAACGGCGAATCAAGAACCAACATCCGGTGACAGTCATTGCGATTAAGCCAGGCAGAACCGCCATTACTCCAAAATCAACAGCACGCCGGAAATCATTTTCAATGTAGCGCGCAACTATCCAGCTGCCTTCTGAGAGACTCAGCCATAGGCACTTTGCCAAAAACACAGTCAAACTACCTATCAAGCCTACAAATAGAAGACCCACCGATAAAGTCATTGCCTTGCAAAGCGTCATAGCTACCTCGTACTTAAGAGTTGATGAAAAGCGGAAAACTACAGCATCAATTAGCTACTACCCAAGCTTTTGCCAGAACCTCAGCCATCCGTTCCACCTGCACAGCACTCATATAGGTCATAGCTAATCATCCCAACGAATGCCCCAAGATCGACTCCTCGGTCCCAACAAGCAGTTCAGCGGCTTTCAGAGTCCCGTCCAAGCAAACGCCTTAACATCTCAGCGATGACCTCTACGGGCACCCCCGAGCCATATGTGTCGAACGTAATGGTCCCCGACGCGTGGCCCATAACGGCCTGAGCGTGAACTGTAGGAACGCCCTTCACCTGCATCAGCGAAGCCAAGGAATGACGGAGTGAGTGAAAGGTAAGCCCCGCTTTGTGATCATCGCCAAGCGCTTCAGGAATCGCTTGTCGGTTCGCCCAATCCCCAGCTGTCTTGTACCCAATCTGCGCAAGTGACTCGCCTTGATTGGCTTTGCATGTCTCGACATATTGTAAGAATGCGGCAAGGTCGAATCCGTATGCGCCATCGGTCAATGGGACCAGTCGTTCACTGCGCTTGTTCTTAATAGACTTGCCCTCCCCGACTTCATTGATATGGATGGCCGTAATCCCCGACTCAAACGTCTTGATGTCGCTCGTGCTCAACTGGGAAATTTCGTTAAGACGCCCGCCAGTGATGACCCCAAGACTAAGCAGCCAGCGCTTCCATGAGGTCTCTGGAAGTACATTCGCATACTCCATGACCTTCACTACCTGAACCTGCGAGAACGCCTTACGGGTCGATTCAAGGCCCTTAGTCAGCTTCAGCTTCTTGTCATACGTTTTGACCAGATGACCATTCTCGACAGCCCATGCAAACACAGCCGAGAGCTTCACAATCAGCTTGTTTACCGTCGAGGGCATCCGACCTTCAGACAGTCGATCTCGGAGAGCCACAAGGTCAGCCCTTGAGTGATTCCGTAGATCAAGCCCCCCCAGATGCACAGAGAGGGTTCCATGACACAGCTTGGTTTCCTTAAGTGTCGAATCTTTCTGGTCTTGCCCACGATCAGCCAGATAAAGCTCCGAGAGGGTCTCGAAGGTCATCGACGGCGACGCTAATACAGATAGGGAAGCAGAGACACCCTCCCCCATTTGCCCATGGTCGCCCTCAAGATCCCGGATGATCTTCACCAACGGTACAGAATCACCCTGTAGTCGTGCCTGAGCAGCAATCATCACCTGCTTAGCGTTCATCACATGCTCGTGCTGATCGACACTGAGCGGCATCGTGGCAGCAATTTCAGCAAGGTTCGTCTTCACGTCTTCGTAAAGGTCGCCCCAGTCACGCAGCGAATGAACCTCATGAGCAGTCGACAGCAGATCCTCAGCCACCCACAGCAGATGCTCCTTCAGCTCGCTAAAGGTCGCCTTGGGATGATCCAGATGGAAAGCCTTGATGGTTTCTGCAAGTCGTTGTGAAGCGTCCATAGCGGCTCGTCTATCGGTGGTCTTGAGGGAAACGGAAGCAGTCCGAGTGGTGCTGCCAGTTTCGCGGAGGCGCAGATAGTAAATGCCGTTGCGTCGATAGTGGTAGAGCCTGGCGAGCCGGGTGGTCGGCCTCAGATGAACGGCAAAACTTGTGACAGCACTTGTGACAGGACGATGCTCTGCAAGGATGTTCATGGCGGTTAGCCCCCGTATTCATTGGGTTAACCTTTCTTTCCTTGCAGTTCTGGATGTACTGCCGCGAAGATCTGAGGAAGTTGAAACGCATCACCTTGCTATGGGATTACATCCGCGAAGTGACGGAACTGAATGCGCCGCTGTTGCTGGGCGAAACGCCCGGGATGAGATTTGTGGACTGAGAATCTACAGGGAGAAATGGAAGCCCATCCTAACAATGGTCTGTATATCCTTGACAACGATTTGTGACAGGACTGGTACAGGAGCAGATAGCCGAAACGGCTCTTACAGTGGCGCACACAGCCGCAAAAAGGCCCCCATACGGGCATCGGCTAGGCACCTGAGCGGGTGCCCCATTACCAATCTGATACCTGAGTTGGAATCGTCATCTGCCGAACGTTATTCGAAGTCGATTTTTCTGGCCGTTGGCGCTGGGGGGGAAATGGCCCGTAGCCCCCTCACCGTCAAAGCATGCCTGAAATTGCCTACGCAAATACTACGAGCAAGCCAGATGCTTGCAACGAGGACATTGTGCGTCCTACATCAGAATGGGGTTAGGTGCTTGCTGTAGCCAAATTTAACACCTGATGCGAAAAAACCCCCGCATTCTCGCTGTTTTGTGCAGCTCTGGCACTCAGGCGCGTATTCGTTCTTCCAGTCGCTGATTGATTTACGGTAGTAGGGCTGGATGTCTGGATTCACTAAGCACAGCTGATGGTTATAGACCGAGATATTCATGCCGTACTTGGCCAAAATTCCAACCGATTTGCTCAGCGTGTCTTTGTACTCAACTGGGTCAATCCACAGCTCATCGAGATTGGCCCTAGTGAAGCCCATCATTTCAAGGCCCATCAGCGCCACATGATCAACAAACAGGAAATTACGTGCGATGAACTCACACAATTCAGGCAGGCGCTGCACCGATAACTTATGAATGACCACTCGGATCTCAACTTTCTGGCCCAAGCGCTTCAGATTGAGAATGCCCTGAATGGTTTCGTCGAATGCGCCTTGAGCCTGGACGATGTAGTCATGCAGCGTCGGATCGTCTGAATAAACAGGGATTCCGATCATCGCGTCGAGCAACTCAATTTGCGCATACTTTTCAGCGAACGCTGGGTCTTTAAAGCTGCGCCCGTTCGAAAGAATGTGGATTGCGGTTCTCGGCAGATAACTTTTGGTCAGGCTGATGATTTTAAGGAAGCGCTCCCGATTGGTTGTCGGCTCGCCCCCAGTAAAACCCAACTCGCGGGTATCTCTTGGAATAAGCGGAATTAGGCTCTCGATTTCGTCAAGTATCCATGAGTCATCAGCGGCCTTAGGCGGTTGTGAACACATAAGACAGTAATGATTACACTGCTCGGTAACCAATATGCTGTTGTGCGGCGACGACGCTCGAAAAAGAACGCTAATGCTCTGTCGATCAGCTGAAAGCCGAATAACGTCACCGTCACCAATGTAGCTGTAGTCATTCGGTAGGATCGAGTAATCCGAGTCGGAAGGCAGTACCTCAACCAACTGTCGATGTTTCTCAAGTAGAAGGTAGTGCGCGAATCCTCGGGGGATCTCCTGATCGGAAACCAAGTAGGCTATTTCCCGTCGCAAGACTTCAGGCAAACTCCGGCAGGTCGACACCTTGAGCAGCGTGAGATCCCTATGAACATTAACCGCATGAATGCGGATAATCTTTCCGCCGAGTTTCAGCATCTGTTGGCCCAACCCATAAAAATCCGTTTTGTTTGCTCATCACTTCCCATCAGCTCAATGAGATGCTTGAAAATCGCCATATTTCGCTTGCAGAAAGAGGACTCAGGTTTTCTTGCTACCACGTCCTTATGTATGGCGTGATGGTAGACGGGCTCAGCTCCACAGTAAGGTTCAAATGCACAGTCAGAGCACATTGGAGCGCTCAAGGTGAAAGAGTTTTCCAGTGCATCCAAAAGCTGATCAGAGAGGATGATCTCCTCATATGAATGCTCAAGAATGTTGCCCAGACGGAACGTATGGTCACCCATTTCAGCAAGCATACGGCTTTCATCTGAGGCATAGACCGATCCGTCATAGTTGAACACGATGGCTGCGATACCAGCACCGGCAGGGTTCATCAAATCAACAAACCCAGGGTCCCCTGAGGTCAGCATTTTTGTCAGTACGAGCGAAGAGTATTGCTCTACAAATCGTATGCCGACCTTGTTTAGCTCAAGGATATACTCAAGACCTTCCTTGTAAAATTCCAGCCAGCGCTCCGTATCATACGACATGAATTTTTTGGTCTTGATCGCAAAGCCGTAGGGGGATAGCGTGCGGAGGAAGATGCCATCAAAGCCCAGGCGCAAGTACTCATCAATGATGTCGCGTGCTCGTGGCAAGCTCTTATCTGTGGTTGTCATCAGGGCTGAAACTTGGTCATAGCCAAGGGCTGCACGGGCTTTATTCAAGCCTTCCTCGAAACGCTGATGACTATCTCGGCCTGGTCGCGGGCGATTTGCATTATGCAGATCCATTGGCCCGTCGAGCGAAGATGAAAGAGCGATGTTGTGCTGCTTACAGAAGTCGAGCACATCATCGGTCAAAAGCGAAAGCGTGGTCGCAATGACGAACTGTAGGTCACGCCCTTCCTTGATATTACGTTTTTTGGCCTCGAGAACAACGTACCTCACCATCTCGAAGTTCAACAGCGGCTCGCCACCCTGAAATTCAATTTTGATGGCTGGATTGGGAGACCTAAAGACGAAGTCCAGTGACTTGTCTGCCATCTCTGTGGTCATGTCGAATTCGCCTTTGCTCTCCGACTGCCTTGAAACCTGGCAGTACGGGCAGCTATGGTCGCACCGAAGAGTCACTACAAAGATATGTAGATTGGTGAACTCGGCCAGCCTGGACAATCGCGTGCGAATCTTGAGTGCCAGGAGTTGCAGTGGCGCTTGCTCATTGGTGAAGCGAATGAAGTGCTTGGATCGAAGAGTAGGGATCAGCTCTGATGAAAGTGGAAGCGTCTTACTAATGATCGGTTCAAGCATCGGCACTGGTATTACATGAAATTCGCCTGCCATGTTGGTAATGACGTACTCGTCGTCATTCAGACGGTCGAATTTGAAAGGCAGCAACTCGTAGGGACGTTGCTGCGCGTAGAACTCCAGCTTTTGGAATTTACTCACTAATCAGTCCGGTTTTTGAAAAGGCCAGTCCGAGTATCAGGTTCTTGATCGGTTGCGTCTCAACTGCCAATCGGTGGCGCAGTTGATAATCTAGCGCATCCTTTTTGAACTCTTGGACGGCAGACAGAAAAGACTGCTCGTCAACGCCGATATTCGATGACAAAGCGCAGACAAACTGCCCCCCTTCGGGCGTGATATCAACCGTCAGGACATTGATCGATCGATATGCAGCTTTCTGCAAAACCTGCGCATCATAAAGTCGCTCATCAAAAACGAGCTTATGAGAGAAATCCATTATCGACCCGAATAGTGGGAGCTATGGGAACTGTGCGAAGAGTGGGAGCTATGGGAGCTGTGGGAAGCCATCATCTGTCCCTGATCACCGCGCTTGAGAACAAAGGCGAACAGATCGTTGCCACCGCGGACCAAAAGGTTCTCGCTTTGAACTTCAGCTTGAAATGTGTTCTTGGCTTCCGAGCCGGGCTCGACAAATTCATAAGTAGTTAGAGCGCAAGCCTGCTCTGTAGCTACGGCTGCAGCCAGAGTGGCCAGGGGAACCAGAAAGGAGCGCTTTTTCATTGCGGGATATCCTTATCGATGTGTTGATTATCTGTTGAGTGCCAGTTGCGCGCACTAATGATATCAATTTGGAATCAACAGATGGCCTTTTACTCATCACAGTCCGACAGACGACGCCCTCCTCAGTTCGGACGGCTTAAAGCAATGGGCTATGAGTCCATAAAAACCAGGGCGATTCATTGATTGTATTAACCTTTCGCTACTTCCAGCTCTGGATGTAATGCCGCGCGGACCTGCGCAAGTTGAAACGCATCACCCTGCTATGGGATTACATCCGCGAAGTGACGGAACTGAATGCGCCGCTGTTGCTGGGCGAAACGCGCGGAATGAGATTTGCGGACTGACCACACCGCCCCGTAGCAGCTGCCGAACGCAGCCTCGTTCCTTCGGCAGCTGCTACGGACCCGGCTTATCAGTCGGCAATCACCACAATCGACACACGGCGGTTTTCCGTACGCCCGGCCCGGGTGTTGTTGCTGGCTACCGGCTCGCGACTACCCAACCCACGGACCTGGATATTCTCAGGGCGCATGCCAACTTTGGTCAGGGCCTTGACCACGCTGTTGGCGCGGCGTACCGACAGTTGCTCGTTGTAGGACTCCTTGCCCGAAGAGTCGGTGTGACCATCCACCCGCACCCGCTGGATATCGGCACCCAGCAAGGCCGTGCCGATACGCTCAACGATTTCCTGGCTCTGTGGGTTAAGCACTTCAAGGTCGCTGCCAAACAGCACTTTGCCCGACAGGCCAAATGCCCAGCCCTCTTCGGTCAACTCAAAGCCCTGTTCCTTGAGGACCGCAATCTGCGCCGGGGTCAGACCCTTTGGCGGGGGAGTCTGGCAACCGGTCAACGACAACGTGGCCAACAACAAGGCAACGCTGAAAAACTGCAGATAACGCTGGGTCAATGCACGCATTTTTGAGTTAGCTCCTGATATTTACGGTGTTTGCGGGGTGCTCCGACTCCGCTACATGTTGCCCGCCTCGGGCGAGGCGCTTGGCCTGGTACATCGCCGAGTCCGCTGCACAGAGCAGTTCCTGGGCGCTTGCACCATGTTCGGGGTAGACGGCAATGCCGATACTCAGCGATGTCACGACACTCACCTGCCCCGGCAGTTCGATGGCCTCCAGCATGCTGGCAATGATCTTCTCGGCAATGCGCTGGGCATCTTCTATTTTGTGCAGCGGAGTCAGCAAGATCGCAAACTCGTCACCGCCCAGGCGCGCCACTACGTCGTCTTCACGCAGTTGCGCA
The DNA here is from genome assembly GCF_009600545.1 of Pseudomonas sp. FSL R10-1339. Taxonomy (NCBI): domain Bacteria; kingdom Pseudomonadati; phylum Pseudomonadota; class Gammaproteobacteria; order Pseudomonadales; family Pseudomonadaceae; genus Pseudomonas; species Pseudomonas sp. FSL R10-1339. The sequence continues at coordinate 13,349 of NZ_WIVQ01000068.1, forward strand.
CGAATGCGCGTTGCTACCGCTACCAGCACCGCATCACCGGCGGCATGGCCGTAGGCATCATTGATGCCCTTGAAGCGGTCACTGTCGAGAAACAGCACCGCAGCCTTATCCCGCGTTTTATTGAGCGAGCGCAGAGTGCGCGTCAACCGGGCTTCAAAGTAGGCGCGGTTAGGCAGGTTGGTGAGCGAATCGTGGCTGGCCTGATGGGCCAGGGCCTCATTTTCGTTTTGCAGATGGCTTTGCCATGACTCCAGCTCGTCGAGCAAGGCATTGAAGTCGTTGCCCAGACTGTCGAGCTCAGCAATATGCGCGGGCGGTACGCGACGATCGAACGCACGTTCACGACGGGCAGCGTGGGCCACTTGCGCCAGCTGCTGCAAAGGCCCGGTAATGCCATCCAGCAGCCGGCGCGACAGGTACAGCGCACTCCAGGCACTGAACGCGGTACACACCAGCACGCCAAGCAAGCCGCTAAGCAAAAAACGCAGCATATTGGCGCCATGCCCGCGCAGAACGACCCGGCCAACCTCCTGGCCCTGATGCAAAATCGGCATGCTGATCGGCTGCTGCAGCAAGCCATCGGCCAACAGCATTTCGACCCTGGACAGCAGATCGGTTTGCGGGCGCTGCCATTGCGCGAGCAGTTCACCCTCGGCGGTATACACCTGAGCCTCGGCGACCGCTTCGGTGGAAGCAATCAAGGCCAGGGCCTCGGTTGCTGCCCCGGGGTCGTCAAACACCACGGCCGCTTCCACGGTGTAGTTGATGGAGCGGGCAATCAGGTGCAGGTTGTGATCGGCATAGACCTTGAGCGCCAGCACGCCCAGCAGGGTCATGGAGGCGCTGGCCAGTGTCACCGCAACCAGTGCCACGCCAAGATGCCCACGGCGCAACACCGAACGCAGCCGGCGACGTCGTTGCGGCGCATTCAACCCGCTCATGGCTGCGCCGCCCGACGGCGTGACAGTTGCAACACGCTGGGGTGAATACGTACACCGCTGCGGGCGACGGAGTCGAGGTTGACCTCGAACGACACTTGCTCATCACGCACATGCAGGCAAAACAGGCTACCCACGGTGCATTGGTCACCGTCTTCGCTGATGCTCAGCACCGCCTTGGTGTTGAGGCTGCTAAACAGGCGACTGCGCTCGTCGGCGCTCAGCTTGCCCAGGTATACCGCGTTGCAACTGCTGGCGATGCCGGGGTCACTCGCCAGCACGCGACGCACCTGCACCGGTCGGCCAGTAGACTGGGTCGCGCCCTTGAGCAGGTCATCGGTGTATTCGGTGGGGCCGATCACGCACAACTGCAGTTGTGCCGGCTCTGTGGGCCAGCGCGCATAACTGAGGATGCCTAGCACAACCTGGGTCACGGCCTTGGCGCGCTGATCCGCCAGGTTGATGGGCGTTTGAGCCTGAACCAGACAAGGAGTGCTCAGCAGTAACAGGCAAAAGGAAATCAGCCGTAGCCGCCATCCAAAGTGCTGTTCTGTCGATGAGACAGCCACATCCATGCGGGATTTCTCTGAGATCTTTATGGGAATAGTGTCGTAACGATAGCACGACAACCGTATTAACTGTGATACAGGTCACATTGGACGCGCCATTTCTTGTGGGAGCGGGCTTGCTCGCGATGGCATCACCCAAGTTTGCCAGCTCCCATAAAAAAGTACCCCGATCAGGATCAAGACTTCGGCTATCCCAGCCCCAGCATCAACCCGCTCAGGCGCTTGACCTTGCGCTGTACGGCCTCCTCAAAAACTCCCGCTCGCGGCTCTATCAGACTGAACCAGTGCTTGGCCCGGGTGATACCGGTATAGATCAGTTCTTTCGTCAACACCGGGTTGAGCGCTTCGGGCAGCACCAACGCCGTATGGGAAAACTCCGAGCCCTGGGATTTATGTACGGTCATGGCATAGACCGTCTCGACATCATTGAGCCGGCTTGGCAGTACAAAACGGATGCCGCCCTGCCCGTCGTTACGCGCGAAAGCCACCCGCAATACATGACGCCGGGCCTGACCATCACCCTCGGGAAGTGTGAGGGCGATGCCAATATCGCCGTTCATCAGGCCCAGTCCGTAATCATTGCGGGTCATCAGCACCGGGCGGCCTTCGTACCAATGCCGGTCGCCATCAATCAGCTTGCGGGCAAACAGGGCGCCGGTGATACGCTCATTCAGGCCCTCCACGCCCCACGGTCCCTTGCGCACGGCGCAGAGCACCTGAAAGGCCTCGAACGCCTGCAGCACGTTACCCGCCCATACCGCCCAACACGGGTCTTCAAGACCGCTCTCGGTGTCTGGTCGCTGATCGCGCAAAACCTCCAGGTAGTGCCGATAGCCTTTAGCCTCTGTCCCCCGCCCTTCCAGCGCCAGGCGCTCAAATGCGCGGTCCTGCTCACCCTTGAGGGGCAACGCAAAGAGGTCGGCATGGCTGCCTGCCGCCAGCAAGGCTCGCGCCTCGCGGGGCAGTTGCTGGTTGACCAGACGCGACAGCTGGCCAATACCGCTGCCCTCACCAAAGCGCCGCGAGTGGCGCAGCATCACTACCTGCTGCGCCAGCGGGTGCGTACTGTCCAGGTCTTGCTGCAAACCACTGGCACTGAGATTTTCGCCGCTGACCTGCTCCAGCCAGTTACGGGTTTGCGGGGTATACCAGCCCGCTTCGGCGTCGCGGCACAAATCACCCAGCACGGCACCGGCTTCAACCGATGCCAACTGGTCCTTGTCACCCAGCAGCACCAGCCGCGCATGAGCAGGTAGGGCATCGAGCAAATTGGCCATCATTTCCAGATCGATCATCGACGCCTCATCAACCACCAGCACGTCCAGCGGCAGGCGATTGCCCGCATGATGGCGAAAATGCCGCGTCCCGGGGCGGCTGCCGAGCAGGCGATGAACAGTGGTCACGTCGCTGGGGATTTTTTGCCGGACCTTGTCGTCCACTTCCAGGGATTTGACTTGCAGGCTGATCGACTCTGTCAGGCGCGCAGCCGCCTTGCCGGTCGGTGCCGCCAGGCGAATGCGCAAAGGCGTGCCCGCCTCTACCGCCGGTGCTTGCAACAACGCCAGCAAACGCACCACGGTGGTGGTCTTACCGGTGCCGGGGCCACCAGTGACAATGCTGAAAGCTCCCCGCGTGGCCAGGGCGCAGGCCAGTTTTTGCCAGTCAATCGGCGCATCCTGTGCAGGTCTGCCAAACAAACCGTCAAGGCGCGTAGGCAAATCCGCCGGTGTCGCTTCAGCCATCGCCAGACGTTGGCGCAAGGCACCGTCGATTCGACGTTCATAGGCCCAATAGCGACGCAAATACAGACGCCGCTCACTCAATACCAAGGGTCGACTGGCTGCATCCGCAGACGACCGGCCCGCGTGTTCAACCAGCGGGCTGGCTTGCAGTGCCTTGCACCAGGCCTCGCCGTCCAGGGCCTCAAGCAGTTGCGAAGGCAGCAGCATGGCGCCGGTTTGCACATCACCTTCGGGGGGTAAAGAGAGTGCAAAATCCGGCTCTTTCAGGGTTTCAAACAAATCCAGGCACACATGACCGTGGCCCAGTTGATGGCTGGTCAGGGCCGCCGCCAGCAACACCAGGGGGTCGCCCTGCGGATCGCGCTCATGCAGGAACGCGACGAAGGCCTTATCCAGAGCGCGCAACCAGCCGCGCTCGACCCAGCGTTCAAGTAACAACAGCAAATCCTCGGCCCGGCCCAGCGGTTGAAGCAGGGCCAGGCTTTCGGCCGTCAATGGCGTAGGCAACAGTTCGGCAAACGAACGACTCATAACAACACTCCCTGTTCCCACGCCGGTTCAGCTGTTTTCGGCAGCGGTTTGCCCTGGAACATCAGGTCCAGGCTTTCGATCAATAGTCTGGGCGGGCGGGTGAAAAACACGCCCTGTCTCTGGGCGCGGGTACCACGCAAAAACAGATACAGTGCGCCGCCCATATGCTGGTCGTAGTCATAGCCGGGCAATCGAGCCTTGAGCTGACGATGCAAAGCCAACAAATACAGGACATATTGCAGGTCGTAGCGGTTGTCCAGAATGGAGGCGGTCATCGCCTGCTCGGTGTAGGCCGAATCATCGGTACCCAGCCAGTTGGATTTGTAGTCCGCCACGTAATAACGCCCCTGGTGCTCAAAGGTCAGGTCGATAAAGCCCTTGAACATGCCATTGAGCAGGCTCGGCTCGGCCCCCGCCCGCGCGGCGCCACCGTGGGTATGCTGACGCACCAGTGTGTCCATCTGCACAACATCGACCTTGTGGCTGGCAAACCAGAATTCCATTTCAATCTGGTACTGGCTCAACTCACTCAAGACCACAGCGGGCTGACCATTATTCAGACGCAGCGGTTCATCTTGCAGATGCTGCAGCCAGTCACTCAAGGTTTCGATCCAGCCTTGCCAGCCACGCCGGTTGCAGCGCCGTGCTACAGCGTCCTTGATCGCTTCGGGGTCGGCCTTGAAGCCTTCGCTGCCCGCCCACTCAAGCAGGCCATGGAGAAAAGTCCCGGGATTTGGCCCACGGGGGAAGCGGTGAATATCACCCCCACTGAGCAACACTTCACGCGGTGCCTCAGGGTCGAGGCGCTCATCATCCGAGAGCTTTTGCGCCAAGGCACTTTCAGGTGCTTCGGCCGGGCTGAGGCTGTCACCAATGCGCAGTGCGCTATAGGAAGCGATCCACCAGTTTTCAGCGGCGCGGCGGCCCGGGATCAGCGGCTCAAGCAAGGTTGCCTGGTTGAGCGGTGGATAAAAATGCGCCGCGTCAGCAGCTGGAACGGGTTCGCACTGCAAGGCGTCGCAACCTTGCTGCACCTCGGCCAACCAGCTCTGCAAGCCCGCCGACTCGGCCAGCATGGCACCACCACCCAGCAAATAACCCAGGGCGCAGAGGTGCAAGACCGAGCGATTGCTATTGCCGCGCTTGAGGTCGGCAACCCCCAGCCAACACGCATGCCGGGCACGGGTCAGGGCTACGTACAGCAAGCGCAGGTCTTCGGCCAGACGCTCGTCATCGGCCTGGGCAATCAGCTCTGGCGTCGGTTTCAAACTGACCTGGGCGTTGCCCGCAGCATCGTGGAAGTGCAGCGGCAGACGACTGCCATCCACCGGTTTTGCGGAGCAGATAAACGGCAAAAACACCAACGGGTACTCCAGCCCCTTGGACTTGTGGATAGTCACCACCTTGACCAGTTGCTCGTCACTTTCCAGGCGCAGGATCTGTTCTTCACCCGCCTGGCCGGACAAGGCCAGGTGCTCGGCCAGATGACGGATCAGCGCCTGCTCACCGTCCAGCTCGGCTGCGGCTTGCTGCAACAATTCGGACAAGTGCAAGACGTTGGTCAGCACGCGCTCGCCATCAGGTCGGGCAATCAGGGCCTGGGGCAGTTCAAAGTCATGCAGCAGGCGACGCAACATGGCGAGTACCCCTTGCTTGCGCCAGGTTTCGCGGTAACCGCGGAACTGCATAACGCGTCTTTCCCACGCCAGTTCGTCCTGGTTCAGACGCTCCAGCTCAACCAGCGGCAAGTCCAGGGTGATACAGGCCAATGCGGCACGCAGTGGGCGCTCGACGTCAGGCTCGGCGCAGGCCTTGAGCCAGGCCAGCACATCATGTGCTTCCTGCGCGGCGTACACCGAATCCTTATCCGACAGGTAAACGCTTCGCACACCACGGCTAGATAATTCTCTCCGCACGGCCTGAGCTTCCTTACCGTCACGCACGAGAATCGCGATGTCGGCAGGTAATACGCCACGCAGCGCTTCGCCGTCCTTGATAAAACCGCAGCGCCCTTGCTGGCCACCATTAAGCAGCTCGACAATCTGGCTGGCACAGGCGGCCGCCAGATACTGACGATACACAGCACCCGACAGCGGTTGCTCGGAGGGCAATTGCCAGAGCGTCAGGGCGCTGACAGGCTGGCCATCAAGCTGCAGGACTTCCTTACGCCCTTGGGATTTAACCGAAACAAAGGGCACGGGGTTTTCTGAACCCTCGCGGAACAAAAATGCCCCACGTCCGCTATCGCGCAGCTCGGCCCGCTCAAAGACATGATTGACTGCCTTGACCATGGCGTGACTGGAGCGGAAGTTGGTATCCAGCGTGTGCAAGCGCCCTGCAGTCGCCTGACGTGCGCGCAAGTAGGTGTAGATATCCGCCCCGCGAAAGGCATAGATAGCCTGTTTCGGGTCGCCAATCAAAAACAGCCCGGTGTCTGGGCAATTGTCTTCAATCCGGTAGATGGTCTCGAAGATACGGTACTGCACGGGGTCGGTGTCTTGGAACTCATCGATCAGCGCCACGGGGAACTGTTCACGAATCAGGGTCGCCAGGCGATCACCGCCATCGGCCTGCAATGCCGAGTCCAGGCGCAGTAGCATATCGTCGAAACCCATTTCGGCACGGCGGCGTTTTTCTTCTTCAAAACGCACACTCACCCAGTGTGCCGCATGCTGCAGCACGGCGGCGTCCGGGCTCGGCAAGGCATCGAGCGCGGCCTTGAGGCCGGGCATGGCATCCAGGCCCGGATGCTGCGGGGCAACGCCTTTCCAGGCTTCGGCCATACCGTCGGGAGTCAGACGCGTGAAGCCGGTACCCAGATCAAGCTGCTCCTGATCTTCGTCAGCCGCCCAGGCGCTGAGCTTTTCAAACCAGGGTTCAAAATAACGGGCCTGCATTTTACGACCGTCGACCGTTTTGCTGGCCACGCCCTGCAGGCAGATCTCACGCAGCTCTTGAGCCCATTGCAACCAGGGGGCTTTAAGCTGCACCAATGCCTGGCGGCGCTCCAGCAAGCAGGCTTCGATCATTTGTGCAGGCGTTTGTTCAGCATTGGCTGGCTGGCGCGAGCTACCAAACAACGCTCGCACGCGCGGCATCAAGGCGGCGGGGCCGCTCCAGTTGGCACGCACCCAGCTCAGCGCGTCGCCGTGCATGGGGTAGCAAAACAGCCGCCAGTAATCGCGCAGCACTTCGCCCAGCAAGTCGCTGTGATCGGTTTCCAGGGTCTGGGTAAACAGGCTGCCGCTATCGAAAGCGTGCTCGCGCAACATGCGCTGGCACCATCCGTGAATGGTCGAGACCGCAGCCTCGTCCATCCATTGGGCGGCGATATCCAGACGCCCGGCGCAAGCAGCCCACTGCTCGGGAGCAAACTGGTCACGCAGTTCTTCGACCAAGGCATCCGGCGCGTCGATCTCGCCACGAAAATAGCGTGCGGCTTCTGTCAGGCGGGTACGGATGCGGTCGCGCAGTTCTTTGGTGGCAGCATCAGTAAAGGTCACCACGAGAATTTGCGGTGGTAAAAGCTCACGGCCAAAACCCGATTCTTCGCCGCCATGCCCCAAAATCAGGCGCAGGTAGAGTGCCGAGATCGTGAAGGTTTTACCGGTGCCTGCACTGGCCTCGATCAATTGGCTGCCGCGCAGGGGAAATGCCAGGGCCAGCGGTAATGTTTGCTCGCTCATTAGCGGGATGCCTCGCTGTTTAATGAGCGCCAGGGCGCATCAAAAAGGGGTCGATAGAGGGCATCGCACCACTCTTCGAATTCGTCGCCAGCCATCAAGGCCGCATAGTCAGGAAACTGCCGGGCCAGGGCGGCGCTTTCACGGCGCTCGCCGTCACTGGTTTGGCCATCACCCTCATAGGCTTTTTGCGCCGCCGCATCGGCCTTGGCCGGATCTGTCTGGGCCAGCCAGGCAAAAGCAGTTTTTACCGCGACAGGCAGCGGGTGGCTCATCCCGACTTTCCAGGCAGTGAGCAAGTTGCCAAGAATCTCCCGGGCCTGCCTGGTGTCCAGAGGTTCGAGCAGCAAGGTGTCATCACTGGCCACCAGGGCGGTCGTCATCTGCAGGCCACAGGCGCAGGCTGCCAGATGGTTTACCCATGGCCGGGTCAAACGGTGCCATTTCCGGGTTTTGATCGCACCAATGCTATTAGGAATAGTGGTAACAGACAGTAAGCCCTTGTCGCTACGCTGATGCAGATTGCCGAGCCAGCCTTCCAACGTCAGACCTTGATCCTCAAAACTGACAGGCAACGCGCTGTTTAGCGGTGTAGGCCAAAGAGCCAGCAGTTGCTGATAGCGCTGTAGTACATCTGGTAATGGCTCGATTAATTCGTGTTGCAGGCACTCTCCAAACCCGGCCATGGGCAGCAAGCCGCTGCCTTGCAGGCGCTGGGCACGAGTATGCAAGGCGCTTTCCAGTTGATCCGGCTGCGCCAGTGCAGCTTCAAGCAGGCTGTCGCTCAAGGTGTAGCGCTGCAATGCGTCGAGTACGAAAGGTTCTTCATCGGCCAAAGGTACTTCCGCTGCCTCAAAGAATACTTTCAGGCGCTGACTAAAGAAGTGGCGCACTGGGTTTCGCAAAAAATCCTGTAACTGCGTCAGGTTCAGTGGTTCTTCCTGGATATGCGCGCCAAGCGTGCCGGGGCCAACGGGCTCCGGTTGTGGCGCATGCAAGCGCTGCCATTCACGCGCATAGCTGAACAGGTTAGGGTTGCCTTCATGAAAGTAACGAGTGCTAAAGGGTTGCAGTGGGTGCTCTTGGGTCATGGCCTCAAGCAGGTCGCCGCCCCCTTGCAGATGCCAACCACTGGCAAGGTGGTCACGCAGCTGGCCAATCAGGACACAGGCCGGACGCTCGCTGTTGTCGCGAATACTGCGCCCTACCCAGCTGATATAAAGCTGATCACGAGCCGAAAGCAGCGCTTCAAGAAGCAGGTAACGGTCATCTTCGCGGCGCGAACGATCGCCCGGGCGGTAATCGCTGCCCATCAGATCGAAGTCCAGCGGCGGCTGGGCTCGCGGGTAGTCGCCGTCGTTCATGCCCAGCAGGCATACCAGCTTGAAGGGGATGGCCCGCATCGGCATCAGGGTGCAGAAGTTGACCGCCCCGGCCAGGAAACGTTGTGACAACTTGCCCTGGTCAAGCCCGGTAAGCCAGGCCTCGCGTACTACGGTCAGCGGTAACTCATCCTGCAGACCAACCAGTTCACAGGTTTCGAGCCAGGTTTCGCGCAGCTCTTCAAGCTGGGCCAACAGGTAGTCGTCGTGCTCTGTTTCGGCCTGGAAAAACAGCTGCACCAAAGCCTGCAGGCGCTCGCCCCAGAGCTGCGGCAATGCCGGTTGCGAGAGCTCCTGATGAGCGATTTCCAACGCATCGAGCAAAGCTACCAGCGGGCCGATAAGTACGGCATCCAGCCCCCCGATCTCATCGTAGGGCTCAATACCATCGCAGGCCTCACCACTGCCTACGGCATACCCGAGCAACATGCGGCGCAAACCAAAACGCCAACTGTTTTGCTCCAGTTGCTCGGGCAAACCAAGACCGGCACGCTGCTGCGCATTCAACCCCCAGCGAATGCCAGCGCCTTCAATCCAGCGATGCAAGGTTGGCAAGTCGCGCTCTTGCACCTTGAAACGGGCGCGCAGTGATGGCACGTCGAGCAAATCCAGGATTTCACTGACGGGGAAACGGCTGTCAGGCAATTTAAGCAGGTGTTCGAGAGCGATCAGCAATGGATCACGACTACGCTGCCCCTGGTCGGCCAGGGTGTAGGGAATAAAGCGCCGATCATCACGTTCGATTTGCCCAAAAACAGCACGGATATGCGGCGCGTAACTGTCCACATCCGGCACCATCACAATCACATCACGTGGCTGCAACTGAGGGTTCTCGCTGAAACGTGCGAGCAACTGGTCGTGCAGGATCTCGACTTCACGCTGCGCACTATGCGCAACATGGAAGCGTATTGAGCGATCCTGTGCCAGATCGATGGCGGGCCATAGCTCCCGGGTTTCGTTGAGCGGGCGCAGCTCAAGAATATCGTCCTGCAACTGGTTGAGCAGGTTAAGCGGTTCAACTTCGCTGAACAGGTCGATACGGCCATCGCGAAAAGCTGCGCGATAACTGTTGGGCTCGTCGTAGCTGTCGAGCAGGTTGATATAGTCACGGCCTTGTTTACCCCAGGCAGCCAGCAAGGGATGGGCATGCTGATGCAGGGTATCCAGATCAAGTGCTGTAGGCATGCCGCTTTTGCGGGCCTGACGTTTGTACTGATGACGCAGCAGATCTTTATCGGCAACGATGTCAGACCAATGATGGCGGCAAGGGTTGTGCACACACAACAATACCTGGCTGAAGCGGGCGAGCCCGGCCAGGGCTTCAAGTGCCTGAGCAGGCAGTGACGAGATGCCAAAAACGATCACCCGCGCGGGCAAGCCGGGCGGGGCTTGCTCGAGGCTGTTGATCTTGTCCATAAAACGCTGATGAACGCCGGCACGGCTCTGTGACATGCCCTCTTCACCTACATCGAGCAGAAGCGCACGCCACAACTCGGCCTGCCAGCAGTTAGCCGGGCTCAGGGCCGGGCTTTCGCCCCGGGCGTTACGCAATTGATGGCGACCTGCGGCCCAGTCCTCAAGCCAGTCGGCGCGATATACCTGATATTGGTCGAACAGGTCGGCAAGACGCTCAGACAGCTGATAGCGCTTGCGCAGATCGGTGTCGTGAGTCAGGAAGCGCTGCAGGGGTTCGAAGTGCGGCTGATCGATAAGGGCAGGCAGCAGGCGCATCAGACGCCAGGTCAGCGGGGCTTTATCGAGCAATGACTTGGCGGGGATTTCTTCACTGCCCAGTACCAGCCGATAGAGCTGCCACAAAAAACTGCCGGGCAACTGCACGTCCACGGCTGCAGCAATACCGCAGCCGCCGAGGTCGTCGTCGCGGGCATCTTCGGCAAGAGCCAGCTTTAACCATTGGGCGATGCCGTTACTCTGCACCAGAGCAATTTCGTTCTCCAGAGGAGCCAGCGGGTAAAGGCGCATCCAGCTGACAACCAGGCTGCGTAACTCATCGAGGCGGTTGCCATGAACCACCATAAAACCCGCATTGAGAGGCGTAGCAACCGACATGACGGCATCCTTAGGAGAAAGCGAAATCCAAAGGCGAACCTTAACATTGCTCGGCAATGGAGGCTTGAAGCTGCGGCTGTTTTTCTGCCCACAAAAACAAACCCCCTGTCTGCGTGAGCAGACAGGGGGTTTGGAATTTAATCTTGACGATGACCTACTCTCACA
>NZ_WIVQ01000069.1:0-24345 GCF_009600545.1 Pseudomonas sp. FSL R10-1339
CAATCCGGTTGCCCGGCGCAGGCTTCATCCAGCGCCGCCTGGCAGGCCTGGGCAAGGTCCATCGGCTCGGGCTCGATCGGCAGGCTGGTGCCCAGACGGCTGCGCACAAACTCCAGCAGGTCATTGACCATCGCGCCCATATGCCGCGTGCCGTTTCTGATGGCTAGCAGATAAGGCTGCGCCGCAGGGTCAAGCCTGGTTTTGCGTTCCAGCATTTCACTGGACATGCTCACTGCCTGCAACGGTGCGCGCAGGTCATGACCCAGGATGGCAAGGAAGATGTCGCGTGAGCGATTGACCTGTTCGGCATAGGCCGCGGTGGACTCGGCCAGGGCCTGGTCAATGGCTTCGTTGAAGCGGATCATGTCGAGCAGGTGCTCGTGGGCCGGGGCCTGGATGCTGGCGACCCACAGGCGGATGACGCAGGCGCGCAGGTGGCGGAACTCCGAAGTCATCTGCACCAGATCAAAACCCACGGTATGGCGCAGTTCGCCGTGGCTGGCAGCTGCTTCATCCAGCGCAGGGCTCGTTTCGGGGCCTTCACCCTCGGCCTTGGCCTGCTGCTCGCTGGCCGTTTGCGCGGTGTTCATGTCCCGCGAGGCAGCCAGCAGGATTTCCCTGGCATGGTCGCGCAGCGCGACGCTGTTCATGGATTCGGCTGCCGGGGTGATGGTTTCGGCAAACTGCTCCCATTCATCGACGATGCGATCTACATTGAGCACGATGAATTCAGATAGGCCCATGGCCACACGCCTTGCTGCAAGAGCGGTTGTAAAAAATGGAGCCGCATCTTAACGCCAAATGCAGCGTTCCAGTACAACCGCCAATCCCCCTGCAAATACGGGGTGTCAGAACAGGAAGTAGCGCTGTGCCATCGGCAGGACCTCGGCCGGTTCACACCACAGCAATACACCGTCGGCCTTGACCTGATAGGTCTGCGGGTCGACTTCGATCGCGGGCAGATAGCCGTTGTGGATCAGATCCTTTTTCTGCACATCCCGGCAGCCCTTTACCACCGCGATTTGCTTTTGCAAACCCAGCGCTGCGGGGACGCCCGCGTCAAACGCGGCCTGGCTGATAAAGGTCAGGCAGGTGGCGTGGCGCGAGCCGCCGTAGCTGGCGAACATCGGGCGATAGTGAACCGGTTGCGGCGTGGGGATCGAGGCGTTGGCATCGCCCATCAGGCTTGCCGCAATGGCCCCGCCCTTGATGATCAACGTCGGTTTGACGCCGAAAAACGCCGGGCGCCACAGCACCAGGTCGGCCCACTTGCCGACTTCGATCGAGCCCACTTCATGGCTTACGCCATGGGTGATCGCCGGGTTGATGGTGTATTTGGCGATATAGCGCTTGGCGCGGAAGTTATCGTTGCCCGGTGCATCCTCAGGCAGCGGCCCGCGCTGTTTTTTCATCTTGTCGGCAGTTTGCCAGGTGCGCGTGATCACTTCGCCCACCCGGCCCATGGCCTGGCTGTCGGAGCTGATCATCGAGAACGCGCCCAGGTCATGGAGGATGTCTTCGGCGGCGATGGTCTCGCGGCGGATCCGGCTTTCGGCGAAAGCCACGTCCTCGGCGATGCTCGGGTCGAGGTGATGGCAGACCATCAGCATGTCGAGGTGTTCGTCGATGGTGTTGCGCGTAAAAGGCCGCGTCGGGTTGGTGGAGCTGGGCAGCACGTTGGTCAGGCCGCAAGCCTTGATGATGTCCGGCGCATGCCCGCCACCGGCACCTTCGGTGTGATAGGTGTGGATGGTGCGGCCCTTGAAGGCGGCGAGGGTGGTTTCGACAAAGCCCGACTCGTTCAGGGTGTCGCTGTGGATCGCCACTTGCACGTCATAGAGGTCGGCAACGGTCAGGCAGTTGTCGATGGACGCCGGGGTGGTGCCCCAGTCTTCGTGCAGCTTGAGGCCGATGGCTCCGGCTTCGACCTGTTCGATCAGCGGTTGCGGCAGGCTGGCGTTGCCCTTGCCGGTAAAGCCCATGTTCATCGGGAACGAATCGGCGGCCTGAAGCATGCGCGCCATGTGCCACGGCCCCGAAGTGCAGGTGGTGGCATTGGTGCCGGTGGCCGGGCCGGTACCGCCGCCGATCATGGTGGTCACGCCGCTGTTGAGCGCTTCTTCGATCTGTTGCGGGCAGATAAAGTGGATATGGGTGTCGATGCCGCCTGCGGTGAGGATCATGCCTTCGCCGGCGATCACTTCGGTGCTGGCGCCGATGGCGATGGTGACGTTGGGCTGGATATCCGGGTTGCCGGCCTTGCCGATGGCGTGGATGCGCCCGTTCTTGAGGCCCACATCGGCTTTGACGATGCCCCAGTGATCGATAATCAGCGCATTGGTGATCAGCGTGTCGACCACTTCACTGGCGAGCAGTTGGCTCTGCCCCATGCCGTCACGAATCACCTTGCCGCCACCGAACTTCACTTCTTCGCCGTAGGTGGTGAAGTCGTGCTCGACCTCAATCCACAACTCGGTGTCGGCCAGGCGGATCTTGTCGCCGACGGTGGGGCCGAACATGTCGGCGTAAGCCTGACGGGAGATTTTCATGGTGAGTTCCTAAAAATTGGTTCGGACCCTGTGGGTCAATCCAGATTGCCCATCACCCGCCCGGCGAAGCCGAACACCCGGCGCAGACCGGCCAGTTCCACCAGTTCCACTTCACGGGTTTGCCCCGGCTCGAAGCGCACGGCGGTGCCAGCCGGAATGTTCAGGCGCATGCCGCGACTGTCGCCACGGTCAAACATCAGGGCGTCGTTGGTTTCAAAAAAGTGATAATGCGAGCCGACCTGGATCGGGCGGTCGCCACGATTGGCTACGCTCAGGACCAGGGTGCGGCGGCCGACGTTCAGTTCGATCTCGCCCGACTCAATGCGGTATTCGCCCGGGATCATTGCGGCTCACTCAGGGTTTTGAAGTAGATGGCCGTGGGGCTGTAGTGGCCGTCGGGGCTTTGGCAGTAGTTGGGCAACTCGCCCACGCGGGTGTAGCCCAGGGCACTGTAGAAGTTCTCCGCCGGGGAGCCGGCTTCGGTGTCCAGGTGCAACAGGCCGCGCTTTTGCTCGCGGGCGCCTTGCTCCAGGGCGTGGATCAGTACCTGTCCCAGGCCGCGGCGACGCACTTCATTGAGCACCAGCAGTTTTTGCACCTCGGCACGGTTCAGGCCGTTGGCCTTCTGGCACAGCACCAGTTGCACGCTGGCCAGCACGCGCTGGTCTTCGACCAGTACCCACAGCAGCAGATTGCCTTGTTCCAGTTGCCCGTGAACTTCGTTGAAGTAACGGCTGGCCTGAGGCTGATCCAGGTCGTTCATGAAACCCACCGATGCACCGTGCCCGACCGCATCGAGCAGCAGCACAATCAAGTCATCGCGGTATTGAGCAAAGCTCTGCGCCGTCACGCGTACCACCTGTTCGGCGTTCATTGTGCGAGCTCCTTGGGCGGCAGGGCGCCGGGGTTAAGCATCAGTTGCATAAAAGTCAGGTCTAGCCAGCGGCCGAACTTGATCCCCACTTGCGGCATGCGCCCGCTGGTGACAAAGCCCAGTTGCCTGTGGACATGGATCGAGGCCGCGTTGGCGCCTTCGATGGCGGCGACCATCACATGCTTGTCACAGGCACGGGCGCGCTTGATCAACTCGGCCAGCAACTGTGGCCCGAGTTTTTTGCCGCGCTGCTCGGGGTGGATATACACCGAGTGCTCAACGGTATGGCGAAAGCCCTCGAACGGCCGCCAGTCGCCGAACGAGGCATAGCCCAGGGCTATATTGGTGTCGTCGACGATCACCAGAATCGGGTAACCCTGGGCCTGGCGTGCGTCGAACCACTGCTGGCGGTTGTCCAGGTCTACGGTGTTTTCGTTCCATATGGCCAGGGTGTTGAGCACCGCATCGTTGTAGATATCGCGAATCGCCGGCAGATCCGCCGCGACTGCATCACGAATGACATAAGACATGCTCGGCCTCAGGCGATGGGTTGGTGGACGGTGACCAGCTTGGTGCCATCCGGGAAGGTGGCTTCGACCTGGATATCGGGGATCATTTCCGGAATGCCTTCCATCACCTGGTCGCGGGTCAGCAGGGTGGTGCCGTAGTGCATCAGCTCGGCGACGGTGCGGCCATCGCGGGCACCTTCGAGCAGGGCTGCGGAGATATAGGCGATGGTTTCCGGGTAGTTGAGAATCACACCGCGGGCCAACCGCCGCTCGGCCAGCAGGCCGGCGGTGAAGATCAGCATCTTGTCTTTTTCGCGTGGAGTCAGGTCCATGGTCGGGTCCGTGTTCGGCAGTTAAAAATGAGTCGGGCCTTGGCCCTCACCCTAACCCTCTCCCAGAGGGTGAGGGGCTCTTCAGGTACTCCAGATGCGTGGCGCCAACGCCTCACGCCCCAGCAATGCCGGGCGCAGCAAGCGCCATAAATCGATCAGCCAGCTGCGCGCCTGCAAGGCTTCACTGGCCAGGCAGCGCGCTACCAGTAAACCCGGTAATTGAGTCAAATCACCGCGTACCGGGTTGGCCAGCGCGCGGCAGCGTTCCAGCAGCTCGGCACTGACTTCACCCGTTACCAGCAAGGTGGCAAACACCGGGTTGCCATCCAGGCCGATGGGCGAGTCCAGCAGCCCGTCGCCGCCTGCAATGCGCTGGCGTTCATGCCAGAGCAACTGGCCGTCGCGGCGGATATCCAGGCGTGACTGAAAATGCCCGTGCTCAAAACGCTCGCCGCTGGCCAGCCGCCCCAACGCCACCATGTCCCAGTAAAACAGCCGTGCATCGCCTGCAAGTTCGATACGGGTGGTGAGTTCGGCCTGGGCTGCGCTGAACACGATGGTTTCTTGCGGCAGCCATTCCAGGGTCGCGCCGGCAGCCACGTTCAATTCGACTGTCTGGTAAGCCGGGCCCGCCGCGCGATACCACTTGGCCGCGCCGGGGCTGGTCAATTGCGCCCAGGCATCGGGGCCGACGCTGGCGCTGATATTCAGTTGGTCACCCCCGGCAATCCCCCCCGGCGGGTGGACGATGATGTGCTGGCACACCTCGGGGCCTTCGGCGTACAAATGCTTTTGCACCCGCAACGGGCCGAGGTGGCGCCGCAGGGTAGGGCGGGTGCTGTCGCCAAAACGGCCATAGCCCAGCTCCAGCTCGGCGAGCCAGCTGGGGGTGAACAATGCGGTATTGGCCGGCAGGTTCATATGTAGGACTTCTTTGTAAGAAAAGCACCAGGAAAGAGGGACAGATTAAATCGTCACCAGCCCGCGCACACCCTCTGTTTGCATATTTTCGCCACGCCCCTGTTGCACGATTTCACCTCGCGACATCACCAGATACTGATCGGCGAGCTCCTCGGCAAAGTCATAAAACTGCTCCACCAGCAAAATCGCCATATCGCCGCGGGCGGCGAGCATTTTGATCACTGCGCCGATCTCCTTGATCACCGAGGGCTGGATGCCTTCGGTGGGCTCGTCGAGGATCAACAGACGCGGGCGGCTGGCCAGTGCGCGACCGATGGCCAGCTGTTGCTGCTGGCCGCCGGACAAATCGCCGCCGCGCCGGTGTTTCATTTGCAGCAGCACCGGGAACAGTTCGTAGATAAACGCCGGCACCTCTTTGGCCTCGGCGCCGGGAAAGCGTGACAGGCCCATCAGCAGGTTTTCTTCCACTGTCAGGCGCCCGAAAATCTCCCGGCCCTGGGGCACATAGGCGATCCCGGCGTGGACCCGCTGATGAGGCTTGAGCGTGGTGATGGGCTGGCCCTCCCACTGCACGCTGCCTTCCTTGACCGGCAACAGGCCCATCAGGCATTTGAGCAGGGTGGTCTTGCCCACGCCATTACGGCCGAGCAGGCAGGTGACTTCACCGACTTTGACCTCGAAGGACAGGCCGCGAAGGATATGGCTGCCGCCGTAGTATTGGTGCAGTTTTTCGACGTTAAGCATGTTCAGTTCTCTCCATGCCCCTGTGGGAGCGGGCAGTTTTCAGCGACCCAGGTAGACTTCGATCACCCGTTCATCCGCCTGCACCTGCTCCAGCGAGCCTTCGGCCAATACGCTGCCCTGGTGCAGCACGGTGACGTGGTCGGCAATCGAGCCGACAAAGCCCATGTCATGCTCCACCACCATCAGCGAATGTTTGCCCGCCAGGCTCTTGAACAGCTCGGCGGTGAATTCGGTTTCGGCATCGGTCATGCCCGCCACCGGCTCGTCGAGCAACAGCAGTTGCGGGTCCTGCATCAACAACATGCCGATTTCCAGAAACTGTTTCTGCCCGTGGGACAACAGCCCCGCAGGCCGCAGGGCCGAGCCGGTCAGGCGGATGGTATGCAGCACTTCGCCGATACGGTCCTTTTGCTCTCCTGTCAGTTTCGCGCGCAGGCTGGCCCACACCGACTTGTCGGTCTTCTGCGCCAGCTCCAGGTTCTCGAACACGCTCAGGGCCTCGAATACCGTGGGCTTCTGGAACTTGCGGCCAATCCCGGCCTGGGCGATCTGCACTTCGCTCATCTGGCGCAGGTCGAGGGTTTCGCCAAACCAGGCCTGGCCTTCGCTGGGCCGGGTCTTGCCGGTGATCACATCCATCATGGTGGTCTTGCCCGCACCATTGGGGCCGATGATGCAGCGCAGTTCACCGACGCCGATATACAGGTTGAGGTTGTTCAGGGCCTTGAAGCCATCGAAGCTGACGCTGATGTCTTCCAGGGTCAGGAGGGTGCCGTGGCGGGTGTTCAGGCCCGGCCCGGCGGCTTGTCCCAGGCCGATGGCGTCGCGACTGCTGCCAGCGTCCAGCACTGGTTCGAGCATGAATTCGGCGGTCGGTGTGATTCTCATTGTTCGCCCCTTTTCTTCAGCAAGCCGATCACGCCTTTTGGCAGGTACAGGGTCACGACGATAAACAGCGCCCCGAGAAAGAACAGCCAGTATTCGGGGAAGGCCACGGTAAACCAGCTTTTCATGCCATTGACCACGCCTGCCCCCAGCAGCGGGCCAATCAGGGTCCCGCGCCCGCCGAGGGCGACCCATACGGCGGCTTCGATGGAGTTGGTCGGCGACATTTCACCCGGGTTGATAATGCCCACCTGGGGCACATACAAGGCCCCGGCCAGGCCGCACAGCACGGCGCTCAGTACCCAGACGAACAGCTTGAAACCGCGCGGGTCGTAGCCGCAGAACATCAGGCGGTTTTCCGCGTCGCGCAGTGCGGTCAATACCCGGCCGAACTTGCTGCGCGCCAGTCGCCAGCCAAGGAACAGGCTGGTCACCAGCAGCAGCACGGTGGCCAAAAACAGCGCCGCGCGCGTGCCCGGCTCGGTGATGCCAAAGCCCAGAATACTGCGAAAATTGGTGAAGCCGTTGTTGCCGCCAAAGCCGGTTTCGTTGCGGAAAAACAGCAGCATTCCGGCGAAGGTCAGGGCCTGGGTCATGATCGAGAAGTACACGCCCTTGATCCGCGAGCGAAAGGCGAAAAAGCCGAACACCAGGGCCAGCAGGCCGGGGGCCAATACCACCAGACACATTGCCCACCAGAAATGCTCGGTACCGACCCAGTACCATGGCAGCTCGGTCCACGACAAAAAGGTCATAAAGGCCGGCAGCTCGTCGCCCGAGGCCTGGCGCATCAGGTACATACCCATTGCGTAACCGCCCAGGGCGAAGAACAGGCCATGGCCGAGCGACAGCAGCCCGGCGTAGCCCCAGACCAGATCCAGGGCCAGGGCGACAATGGCGTAGCAGAGAATCTTGCCCACCAGCGTCAGCGTGTAGGCCGAGACCTGCAACGGGCTGTCGGCGGGCAACAGCGAGAGCAGCGGCAGGGCCAGCAATACCAGCAGGACCAGAACGCCCACCAGTGTAGTGACCGCAGGTCCGGCCTTTTGTGCAGCAGTGACCATCAGAGGCTGATTCATCAGTCGATCACCCGTCCTTTAAGCGCGAAGAGCCCCTGCGGACGCTTCTGGATAAACAGAATGATCAGTCCCAGGATCAGGATTTTGCCCAGCACGGCACCGATCTGCGGTTCGAGGATCTTGTTGGCGATACCCAGGCCAAAGGCCGCATACACAGTACCGGCCAATTGGCCGACGCCGCCCAGCACCACCACCAGAAACGAGTCGATGATGTAGCCCTGTCCCAGATCCGGGCCCACGTTGCCGACCTGGCTCAAGGCCACGCCGCCAAGTCCGGCAATCCCCGAGCCCAGGCCGAAGGCGAGCATGTCCACGCGCCCGGTGGGTACACCGCAGCAGGCAGCCATGTTGCGGTTCTGGGTAACGGCGCGCACGTTGAGGCCCAAACGGGTCTTGTTCAGCAGCAGCCAGGTCAGTACCACCACGGCCAGGGCGAAGACGATGATCACCAGACGGTTATACGGCAACACCAGATTGGGCAGCACTTGCAGCCCGCCCGACAGCCAGGCCGGGTTGGCCACTTCGACGTTTTGTGCGCCGAACAGCACGCGTACCAGCTGGATCAAAATCAGGCTGATGCCCCAGGTGGCAAGCAATGTCTCCAGCGGGCGGCCGTAGAGGTGACGGATGATGGTGCGCTCCAGCAGCATGCCCACGGCTGCGGTAACGAAGAACGCCACGGGCAGGGCCAGCAGCGGGTAGAACTCGATGGCGCCGGGAGCAAAGCGCTGGAACAGCAACTGCACGCAGTAGGTGGAATAGGCGCCGAGCATCAGCATTTCGCCGTGGGCCATATTGATCACCCCCAGCAGGCCAAAGGTGATGGCCAGGCCGAGTGCAGCCAGCAGCAGGATCGATCCGAGGGACAAACCGCTGAACGCCTGCCCCAGCAGGTCGCCGATCAGCAGCTTGCGTTTGATTTGCACCAGGCTGGTTTCGGCGGCGGTGTGCACGCTGGCATCGGTTTCTACCCCTGGTTGCAGCAGGTTTTCGAGGCGGGTGCGGGCCAGCGGTTCGCCAGTTTCGCCCAGCAGGCGCACGGCGGCCAGACGCACGGCAGGGTTGGGGTCGACCAATTGCAGATTGGCCAGCGCCAGGCTTAATGCGTTGTGCACATCGCTGTCCTTTTCAGCGGCCAGTTGTTGGTCGAGGAAATTGAGTTGCGCCGGTTTGGCGGATTTCTGCAATTGTTGCGCTGCGCTCAAGCGCAGCTTGGGGTCGGCTGCCAGCAGTTGATGGCTGGCCAGTGCGGTATCGATCAAGCTGCGCAAGCGGTTGTTCAGGCGCAGGGTTTTAACCTGGCCGTCTACGCTGATCTGGCCTTGTTGCAGGCTATTGATCAGTTCGATGCGGGCGGGCGCGGGTTGTGCGGCCCAGCTTTCCAGGAGTTGGGCTTGCTGGGCGTTATTGGCTGCGGCGAAGTCGCTGGCGTCGTCGGCGTGGGCGGCCAGTGGCAGCAACAGCAGTAGCGCGACGATAACGCGGTAAAGGGCAGTGGGCATAGTTATGGCCTTGCACAGATAGAAGCAATTCAACACACCTGTGGGAGCGGGCTTGCTCGCGATGCAGGCAACGCGGTCTTTCAGTCAAACCGTGTTGACTGCATCGCGAGCAAGCCCGCTCCCACAAAAGCACAACGATGAGGCTGGCCTCAGTTACTCTTCACCGCGTAATCCGGCTTCTTGTCATTGCCCGGGATGTAAGGGCTCCACGGCTGGGCGCGGATCGGCCCTTCGGTCTGCCATACCACGCTGAACTGCCCGTCCGGCTGGATCTCGCCGATCATTACCGGCTTGTGCAGGTGATGGTTGGTCTTGTCCATCGTCAGGGTGTAGCCCGAAGGCGCGGCAAAGGTCTGGCCCGCCAGGGCTTCGCGCACCTTGTCGACATCGGTGGACTTGGCTTTTTCGGCCGCCTGGGCCCACATGTGAATGCCCACGTAGGTGGCTTCCATCGGGTCGTTGGTCACGGCCTTGTCGGCGCCCGGCAGGTTGTGTTTTTTGGCGTAGGCTTTCCAGTCAGCTACGAATTTGGCGTTGACCGGGTTCTCTACCGACTGGAAGTAGTTCCACGCCGCCAGGTTACCCACCAGCGGTTTGGTGTCGATGCCGCGCAGCTCCTCTTCACCCACCGAGAACGCGATCACCGGCACGTCGGTCGCTTTCAGGCCCTGGTTGGCCAGCTCTTTATAGAAGGGCACGTTGGAGTCACCGTTGACCGTGGAGATCACCGCTGTCTTGCCGCCCGCCGAGAACTTTTTGATATTGCCCACGATGGTCTGGTAGTCGCTGTGGCCAAACGGGGTGTAGACCTCTTCGATGTCCTTGTCGGCCACGCCTTTGGAATGCAGGAATGCGCGCAGGATCTTGTTGGTGGTGCGCGGGTACACGTAGTCGGTGCCCAGCAGCACAAAACGTTTGGCGCTGCCGCCGTCTTCGCTCATCAGGTATTCCACCGCTGGAATCGCTTGCTGGTTCGGCGCCGCGCCGGTGTAGAAGACGTTGGGCGACATCTCTTCGCCTTCGTATTGCACCGGGTAGAACAGCAGGCCGTTGAGTTCTTCAAACACCGGCAGTACCGATTTGCGCGACACCGATGTCCAGCAGCCGAACACCACCGCAACCTTGTCCTGAGTCAGCAACTGACGGCCCTTTTCGGCAAACAGTGGCCAGTTGGAGGCCGGGTCGACCACTACGGGTTCGAGCATCTTGCCGTTGACACCGCCCTTGGCGTTGATCTCGTCAATGGTCATCAGGGCCATGTCTTTGAGCGAGGTTTCGGAGATCGCCATGGTTCCGGACAACGAATGCAAAATCCCTACTTTGATGGTCTCGGCGGCTTGCACCGTCCAGGTCATGCCCATGGCTGCGATGGAGGCGCTCAGGGTGAAAGCCTTGATCAAGCTACGACGCTTCATGGTGCGATCTCCAGGTTTCTGATTTTTAGTGATGAATTCAATGACTGGAGAGGTCTTTAGCAAAGGCTGTGCCTATACCTGAAAAGGGCTCTGGAACAGTATTTTGCGCGAAGAGTGGGCGCGACGACGCACCCGTTTGGTGCCGCCGGGAAGGGGTGGTGCGGGGTTATGCTTCACCTTGGTGCTTTGCGGGTTTGACTCACTACCGCCCTGTCAGGCGGTGTTAGCGTTTGCGCATCAACCCGATAAAAAACAGCCCGCCAATCGCCGCCGTGGCCACGCCTATGGGCAGGTCTTCGGGGGCGATCAGGGTGCGTGCCGCCACGTCGACCCAGACCAGGAACACACTGCCCAGCAAGGCGGATACCGGCAGCAGACGTCGATGCTCCGCGCCCACCAGGCGGCGGGCGATATGCGGAATCATCAGCCCGACAAAACCAATGGAGCCACTGATGGCCACCAGCACGCCGGTCATCAGCGAGGCGATCAAAAATACCCGCAGGCGCACATTGCGCGCATTCAAGCCCAGGGTCACGGCGGTTTGTTCGCCGGCCATCAGGGCATTCAGCGGGCGTGCCATACCCAGCAGCAACACCAGCCCCAGCAGCACGCTGGCGCTGGGGATGGCCAGCAGCTCCCAGCGCGCCAGTCCCAGCCCGCCGAGCATCCAGAACAGCACCGCGGAACTGGCCCGGTGGTCGCCCAGAAACAGCAGGGTATTGGCCACGGCCATCATCACAAAGGATACGGCCACGCCGCACAACAGCAAACGGTCGCTGTCGAGCCGGCCGTGTCGGCTGGCGATGGCCAGTACCAGAGCCATGCTCAACAGCGCCCCGATAAATGCGGCAATGGGCAGGGTCAGCAGCCCGACGATTTCGCCCACATGCAGCACCACAATCACCGCACCCAGCGTGGCGCCGCTGGTCACACCCAGCAGGTGCGGGTCGGCCAGGGGGTTGCGGGTCACGGCCTGCAACACCGCGCCGATCAGTGCCAGCCCTGCGCCCACCAGCGCCCCCAGCAACATGCGCGGCACGCGGATCAGCCACACGATATGTTCCTGGCCCGCGCTCCAGTTAACGTCGCCGATGCCAAACAGCTTGTGCAGCAGAATCTGCCACACCACGTCCACTGGCACCCGCGCCGGGCCAAAACCCAGCGAAACCACACACGACACCAGCAGCAATGCGCCAAGACCAGTGAGCAACAGGG
Source organism: Pseudomonas sp. FSL R10-1339 (assembly GCF_009600545.1). Taxonomy (NCBI): domain Bacteria; kingdom Pseudomonadati; phylum Pseudomonadota; class Gammaproteobacteria; order Pseudomonadales; family Pseudomonadaceae; genus Pseudomonas; species Pseudomonas sp. FSL R10-1339. The sequence goes on from NZ_WIVQ01000069.1 coordinate 12,026, forward strand.
CGTAGCGGCTGGCTATCATTGCGGGTGAAAGCCTTTAGCCAGGGTTTCGATGGCGAGCACGTTGTCGATGCCCGGCGTGGCCTGCACATAAGGGATAACGATAAAGCGCTTGTTACGGATCGCGTCTACCGATTGCAGCGCCGGGTTGGTTTCCAGGAAGCGTTGTTTCTGCTCGGCGGTGACCTCGCTGTAATCAACGATCACGATGACTTCGGGGTTGCGCTCGACCACGGTTTCCCAATTGATACGGGTCCAGCTGGCGTCGATATCGCTGAGGATATCGTTGCCACCGGCGGCTTCGATCAATGCGTGGGGGATACCCAGTTTGCCCGAGGTCATGGCCCGGTCTTCACCGCTGTCATACAGGAAAGCCCGGGGCTTCGAGGTGGGCAGGGTGTTTTGGACGTCTGCAATTTTTGCCTGCATCTGGGCGATCAACGCACTGGCGCGATCCTGCACGTCGAAGATCCTGCCCAGGTTGCGCAGGTCGTTATAGGTGTCTTCCATGCTGGCGGGCGGGCGCTTCATCACAAATGCGCAGGACTCGGTCAGCTCATACACATTGATGCCCAGCGGGGTCAGGGTTTGCGGCGTGAGGTCGCCGCCCACCCGCATGCCGTAGTCCCAGCCGGCGAAGAAGAAATCGACGTTGGCATTGAGCAGGGTTTCCACTGACGGGTATTTGCTCGCCAGTTCCGGCAGACCATCGAGGATCACTTTCATCTGCGGGGTCACGGCCTTCCACCCGCTGATCCCGCTGTAGCCGGCCATGTGTGGCTTGAGACCGAGGGCGAGCATCATCTGGGTCATGTTGATGTCATGGCTGACCGCGTGTTTGGGGGGCTGGTCGAAGGTTACGTCGCGATTGCAACTCTTGATAGTCAGCGGGTACTCCGTGGCCTCGGCAAAGGCCAGGGGCGAGGCGAGCACTGCGCCCAGGCAGAGGGCGAAACGAATCAGGTTCATGCGTGGGTTATCCAGGTTATGCGCGGGTAGCCGGACAGCGGATGGTCGTCGATCAGGGCCGCCACGCCAAACACGTCGCGCAACAGCTCCACAGTCAAGACTTCACGGGGCGTGCCGCTGGCGATGATCTTGCCGTGGTCAATGACGTACAGCCGGTCACAAAAGGCAGCGGCCAGATTGAGGTCGTGGATGCTGGCCAGGGTGCCGATGTTCAGGCGCTTGACCAGTTGCAGCAACTCCAGCTGATAGCGCGGGTCGAGGTGATTGGTGGGCTCGTCGAGGATCAGCAGTTCGGGTTGCTGGGTCAGGGCACGGGCCAGGATCACCCGTTGTTTTTCGCCGCCCGAGAGGGTGGCGAAAGCGTGGTCTTCAAAACCCTGCAGGCCGACGGATGCGAGGGCGTTTGTGGCCAGTTGGCGATCAGCTTGGGTGTCGCCATCGAACAGGCCTTTGTGCGGGGTACGGCCCATGGCGACCACTTCATTGACGGTCAGGCCGAAAGTGTCGGGGAATTCTTGCAACACCACGGCGATGCGTTGCGCGCACCAGCGGGGTGATTGCTGCCAGAGATTGTGGCGGTCGAGCTGGACAGTGCCCGATTGCGGCTTGCTGAAACGGTAGGCGCAGCGCAACAGGCTGGTCTTGCCGCTGCCGTTGGGCCCGATCAGCCCCACAAACTCACCCGCCGCGACATGCAGGTTGGCATCACGCAGCTGGAACTGGTGATGGCAATGGCCGTGGCCCAGAGGGCTCCAGGCGAGCTGGGTGAGGGTGAGGCGGGTCATAAAAGTCCGGTTGTTCTTTAAAGTCAAAAGCCCCTCACCCTAGCCCTCTCCCTCCGGGAGAGGGCTAGGGTGAGGGCCAGCGGTTAAAAGGTGTAATCAGCCGTCACGAAAAACGAACGCGGTTCGCCCATGATCCATTGCTGGCCGCCATTGTATTGGGTTACGGCGTACTGGCGGTCGAACAAATTGTTCAAACGCAAACCCAGGGTGGTTTTGGGCATCGCTTTCCAGCTCACGCTGGCGTCTACCACGGTGTAGCTCGGCAGCTCGACGTTGTTGGCCATGTCGGCATAACGCGAGTCGACATAGCGCACGCCGGCACCGGCACTTACATCATCGTTGATGGCCTTGCTCAACCACAGATTGGCGGTGCGACGGGGTACGTCGGTGGGACGGTTGCCTTTGCGCGATACGCCTTCATCGTCGAACTTGTCGTACTGCGCGCGCACCACCGAGGCGTTGGCTTGCAACGCCCAGCGCTGCGGCAGTTGCAGGTCAAGGCTGGCTTCCAGGCCGCTGGAGGACTGCTCGCCCACTTGCAGCGTATTGCCCGGGATATTCGGGTCGGAGGTCAGCAGGTCTTTTTTGACGATGTGATAGGCCGCCAGGGTCCATTCGCCGCGCTGATCCCAGAACATCTGCTTGAAGCCGATTTCGGTCTGGCGCGCATGGGCCAGCTCGAAGTTTTGCTGCTTTTCGCTCAGGCTGATCAAGCCGCCCACGCCATCAACGCTGGTGGCTTGCTGGGCATAGATCGACATGTCCGGTGTCAGTTCGTATACCAACCCGACTTTCCAGCTGTTGGCCGACAGGCTGCGGTCAGTTCGAGTGGCGTCGCCATTGACCGCGAAGTCATCGCGGTCCAGATGCACGATATCGCGGCGCACGCCGGTGACCAGCGACAGTTGATCGCTCAGCTCGGTGCGGTTTTCGGCGAACAGCGAAACCTGTTGCGTGGTGGTGGTGTATTGATCGCGGTACGGCGAGTCACTTTCAAATTCGCCACGATCCGGGTGGTACAGGTCAATCGGCTGACCGTTTTCATTCACGTCTTTATACGGCGAGTTGCTGTGCAGGTTGAAGTGGATGCGGTTGTAATCCGCGCCCACCAGGGTTCTGCTTTCAAGGCCGAACAGGTCGTGGTTGAGGGTGAAGGTCTGGCGGTCGCCGACTTGTTCCTGCTCGTGCTTGATGCTGAAGTAGCCCCTGCGCAGCAAGGTCTGCTGGCTTTCATTCCAGGCGTGGTTTTCGGCGTTCTGCCAGCGGCGTTGGGCCTTGAGGTAATACAGCTCGTTGTTGGCACTGAGGGCGTCGTTGATCTGCCATTCAGTATTGAGGCGCGTCCACTGGTCGTTGTAATGCAGTTTTGCATCGCGCACGTTGTAGTTCTTGTCCCGCAGGCTCTGGTGATACCGGCCATTGATCAGCGGTACGCCGAAATCGTTTTGCGGCTCCTGATCGCCATAGTCGTGGCTCAGGGTAAACGCCAGGTCATCGCTGGCCTGCCAGCGCAGAGCGGCGCTGACAAAGGTGTTTTCGGAGTCGCCGTGGTCGATCCAGCCATTGCTCTGGACGTGGTTGATATTCAACCGATAGCTCAGGGTATCGGTCAGCGAGCCGCCGCTGTCGAGTGCCTGCTGGCGGGTGTCGTACGAGCCGTAGCCCACACGGACATGGTTTTCTATGGCACCGGAGAAGGGTTTTTTCGGGATTACGTTAATCACTGCGCCGGTAGCGCCTTCGCCATACAGCACCGAGGCCGGGCCGCGCAGCACGTCGATGCGTTCCACCGACCAGTCGTCCACCGGGAAGGTCACGGTACCCGCGCCGCTGTACATGCGTACGCCGTCATAGAGCTGCATCACCGAGCCTTCGCCGACAAAACCCCGGGCCGAATAGGCGGAGCCGCCGTTACCCGGTGTGCCGGTGTTGCTGATGCCGGTCGTGCGGGTCACGGCGTCCTGCACGCTGCGGTCGCCACGGGCGCGGATTTGCGCGCCGGTCAGGCTTTCAACGCTGGCAGGCGTTTCGAGACCGGTAAGGTTCAGGCGTGAGCCGGCGCTGGTGGCGGTCTTGAGGTCGATGCTTTCAATCTCGACTTCAGGCGCGGTAACGCTCGCGGCAGGCAGCATCAGAGAGGGGGCGGCGTCATCGGCCTGGGCGCTGTTCAGCGCCAGCAGGCAGAGACTGGACAAAAAGTACTTGTTCATCAGGGCAGTGAGTCGCTTATTTCAGAGGGTGTCCCCGCTGCCTCCTGGCGGCGGGTGATGGAGCTTAAATGGTTTTGTTATACAGTAACACTTATTTCGCGCATGATATTGGCGTGCCATTATAGGGGTGGCTCTGCAATGCGCCTCTCGGATGGTTCATGCTGGTTATGAAAGGCGCTCATCCGGCCGTAGTTTGCGCACCATCAGCCATAACCGGTCGAGCCCCCACACTGCGATCAACGAGGCGCCCACCAGCGGGAACGCGATAGCCAGAGCGAGCATGATGGCAACGCCGGCCTTCCAGGTCGGCAGGTCGTGACGCAGCGGCGGAACCCCCAAACCGCCTTGCGGGCGACGCTTCCACCAGATCACCAGGCCGCTTACGGAACTGAGCAGGATCATCAGGCACACCAGCAGCATCACGATCTGGTTGAGCGGGCCAAACAACTTGCCTTCGTGCAGCATCACGCCCATTTCGGTGGCGCGGGCGACATTGCTGTAATGCTGCCAACGCACGTCGGCCAGTACCGTGCCAGTGTATTGATCGACATGCAGGGTGGCGTCGTTACGCGGGTCGTCGGCGAAGACGGCAATGGTGAATACGCCGGTGGCGGTGGTCGGCAGGGTGATGCTGTAGCCGGCCTCGACCTGGCGGGCCGTGGCGGTGTCGACCACCGCTTGCAGGGTGATGCCGGGGGCGGCGGGGCCTGAGGTGTGCGCGGCGTGGGCCATATGTTCGGCGTGGGCGCCGGAGACCGGCATCGGTGTGTTTTCCATTGCCCAGGGCACGGTCTGGCGGTTGGCGGTATTGAGGCTGCGGGCCTCGATATCAGACTTCGGCACGTCGTTCCACATGGCTACCGGGAAACGGTTCCATAGGTCGGCATATTGCTTGCCCCAGAAGCCGGTCCAGGTCATGCCGCTGATCAACATGAACAGCAGCAAGGCGGCCCCCCAGAACCCTGTGACAACGTGAAGGTCGCGCCATAGCACGCGCCCGCGCCTGCTCAGGCGCGGCCATAGAATTCCGGCAGCCGATTGCCCCCGCGGCCACCACAGGAACAGGCCGGACACCACCAGCACCACGCCCCAGCCAGCGGCCAGTTCCACCAGCCGGTCGCCGAGGGTGCCGATCATCAATTCGCCGTGCAGGGCGCGCGCCACGGCTTGCAGGTTGAGCTTGGCATCCTGCTCGCCCAGCACCTGGCCGGTGTAGGGGTTGATAAACACATTGAGCTCGTGCCCGCCGTTGTGAACCACGAACTGGCCGCTGCGTTGCGGATTGATCGGCGGCAGGTACTGGCTGATATGGCCCTGTGGATAAGTGGCCTGCACACGGCTGAGTTGCTCATCGGCGCTGAGGCTGTGATGGGCCGGGGTGACGTTGAGCAGATGGTCGTACAGCAGTGGATCAAGCTGGGGTTTGAACAGGTAAATGATCCCGGTCAGAGCCAGCAGGATCATAAACGGGGCGACAAACAACCCGGCGTAGAAATGCCAGCGCCAGGCCAGGTTGTAGAAAGACGGTGTTGGTCGGCTCATGTGAGCGGCTCCGCAAGGTTGAAATTGTTGTCGTCAGCAAAGACCCTCACCCTAGCCCTCTCCCAGAGGGAGAGGGGACTGACCGCTGCGGGTTCAAGCACGGCGCAAATCAGCTCCCTCTCCCTCCGGGAGAGGGTTGGGGTGAGGGCTGGCGGTTTGTCAGAAACTCACATCCACCTTGGTCCACAGCGTGCGGCCCGGTTCATTGATGGCGCGCGGGTCATTGGCCGGGTAGCCGTAACCGGCGTTGCCCGCCATGTTCAGGTGCTCGCTGTAGTTTTTGTCCAGCAGGTTGTCGACCCCGGCGCTGACCTTGAGGTTTTTGTTGATGCGGTATGCACCGTTCAACGAGAACACGCCAAAGCCGGCACTTTTGCCAAAATCCTTGCCGACCACATTGCCCGCGTTGCGGTCTATGCGGTCCTGGCGCGCCACGACGCGCCACAGGGCGCCGGCACTCCAGTCGTCTTCGCTGTAGGTCAGGCCCAGGCGGGTGTCCAGCGGCGGCATTTGCGGCAGGGCCTTGCCATCGCTGGTGTTCTTGCCCCAGGCGTAGGCCAGGGTGGCGTCGGCTTTCCAGTTTGACGTCAACTGATACGCCGCGCCCAACTCGCCGCCCATGACCCGGGCGTTGATGTTTTGCGCTTGGGATGAGCCCTTGGCATAGTCGAACAGGATGTAGTCGCGAATCTCGCCGGCGTACACCGAGGCCCAGGCCTCCAGGGTGTCGGTCTTGTATTGCAGGCCCGCATCGAGCTGCGTGGTTTTCTCGGGCTTGATGGCGTCGAATGCATTCACCGAACCGGTCGGGCCGGAGCTCGGCGAAAACAGCTCCCAGTAATCGGGGAAGCGCTGAGTGTGGCCCAGCCCGGCGTACAGGGTGGTCGGGCTGTCGCTCAGGTCATGCTCGTAACGCACAAAACCGCTGGGCAGGGTGTCGGCGCGGGTCTTGTCCAGGGTCGGGTTGGGCTTGCTCATCATCCCCGAGCCGAGTCGGGCGCGGTAATCCTTGGCGGATGCGCGGTCAAGACGAGCACCGGTAATCAGCCGGTCGCGCTCGGCGGCGTACCAGGTCAACTCGCCAAAGGCGCCGTAGTTGTGGAAATCGGCGTCCTTGCTCCAGTTCTGGTCCTTGTAGGTATCGATGCCCATGCCCATGCGTTTGCGGTGTTCGTTGGTCTGCGCATCGATGCCGCTGATTAGCTGGTAATCGGCCCAGCGCCAGGTGGCCTTGATCCGCGCACCGAGGGTGCGGCGGTCGACGTTGGACGCCATCGGCCCTGCCATCATGCCGGTGCCCGACGGGGTACGCAGTGTGTAGTTGTCCATCACATGGTCGGCGTAGTTGTAGTAGACCTGGGCTTCGATCTTGTCGAGAACGTCGCCGATATTGGACTTTTCAAAGCGCAGTCCCAGGCTTTCGCGCTTGTACTGGCTGCCGTCCATGCCGCGTCCGGCCGAGCGCGCTTCACCGTCGCCCTTGCCGGCGGTGAGTTCCAGCAGGGTGTCGGCGTCCGGGGTCCAGCCCAGGGCAATGTCGCCGTTCCATTTGTCGTAACGCGACGGCACGGTGTCGCCGTTGCCGTCCTTGTAGTCATCGGCATGGGCGGTGTTGCCGATGACCCGCACATAGCCCAGCGGGCCACCGGCGGCGGCATCGATGGTTTTGTCGAAGCGCCCGTTGGAACCCGCCAGCAGGCTGGCATTGACCCGTGTGCCCAGTTCGCCGAAATGCTCGGGCTCGCGTTCGAAGAGGATGGTGCCCGCCGAGGCGCCCGGGCCCCAGAGCACGGTTTGCGGGCCTTTGATCACCGTGAGCTGGTCGTAGGTTTCCGGCGAGATGTAGGAGGTGGGTGCGTCCATGCGCCCGGGACAGGCGCCGAGCATCATGCCGCCGTTGGTAAGGATATTCAGGCGCGAGCCGAACATGCCGCGCAGCACCGGGTCGCCATTGGTGCCGCCGTTGCGGATCAGGGCGAAGCCGGGGATGGTCTTGAGGTAGTCGCCGCCGTCACTGGCAGGCACGGGCTGGCGCGGGTCCTTGGGGTTGGTGACGATGGTCAGCGGTGAGCTGGGGGCGAGGGCGGTGATCACCAACGGGCTCAGCTCATTGCTGTGCCTGGCATGTTCGTCGGCCACAGCGGTGGTTGCCAGAATCGCACAGCACAGGGTGCTGAGGGTAAAGGGCAAACGGGAGGCAGCAGTAAAGCGGGACATAGACATTCCAATAGTCAGACGAATACAACTCGGCCACGCACCTGCGACTGTCTGAAACAGTGAATGCAGGTCGGCCAGATGATGTGTTGTGGTGTCGGTAGCTAAAGGAATACGGGAGGCGCGCGGGAGCGGGAGCCGGGGAAGACCGGTTGCCGGGCATGGCCCAGGCGGGGATTGGCGGCCAGGTAACTACGGGGTTCTGGTGAGTTATAGAGGGTCATGCCCGGGGGGCCGGGCAAGGCCGGGCAACTGAACAGCAGGGTGCAGTAGCCGCACTTTTCCCAGATGGCATGGTGGTCGGCTGAAGGCTGTTCATGTTCGGCGTGCGCAGACATGTCCATGCCCATATCCATCGACATGGGCATGGAGGCGTGATGATCCATCGGCATCGCCTGGGAAATCAGCGGGCCGATAAAAATCATCAACATGGCAAACAGGCTCAGCCAACTGCCGCGAATGTGCGACATGGAGTGCCTGGCGCGAGGTTCGCGCACGGGGATCAGCAACCTTGGCCGTTAGTGGGCGTGCATGTGTTCCATGCTGTCTTCAGGTGCCTGCTTCTGCACATTGACCTCAACCGGCACGGCGCCGGCTTTTTCAAAATGCAGGGTCAGCGGGAAGTGCTTGCCGTCCTGCAGCAGGCTGCGGTCCTTGAGACCGAACATCATCACGTGGTACGCCATGGGTGCAAAGGTGACGGTGCCGCCGGGCGGCACTTCGACGCTGGCCACGGGCAGCATCTTCATCAAGTCGCCTTCCATGATGTGCTGGTGCAGTTCGGCCTTATCGGCAATCGGCGTGTCGACACTGACCAGCCGATCGGCCGTGCTGCCGGTGTTGTGAATGATGAAATACGCGGCCACGGTGGGCGCATTGGGCGGCAGTTCCTGGGACCACGGGTGGGCGATTTCGAGGTCGCCGCTTTTGTATTCGTGGGCGTTGGCAAAACAGGCAGGCAGCAACACAGCCGCCGCAATCACGACGTGCTTGAACAGGGAAAGGTTCAACATGGCAATTCTCCGGAACGATTCAAAACGCAAAGGGGTTGCGAGGAAGAATCAGACCAGGGGCGATGCGCGGGGGTTGAGGCTCGGCCATTGCTGGCGCGGGGTGGGGCGCTTGAGGTGATCCGGGACCAGGCTGTGGCCCCGCTCGATGGCGGCAAAGTAGAGCTTGGGAATATGCGCGGGCAGCGCCACCACCGGCGCGGCGCCCGAGCAGCACCAGCAATGCTGCATGGTGGAATGATCGTCATGCTGGTTGTCGGCGGGCTCGAACGTGCCCAGCGATACGGCGACCATCTTGGTGCCGGTGGAGGAGCAGAAGCTGCTCCACATGAACTGCTCGGTGGGCCCTCGCTCAACGGATTGGGTCGCCCCGGCCATCGACATGGCGAGCATGTTGAACAGCACTGCAAAGCAGGCGATCCAGGCAAATGCAAACCGTTGTCGGGACATGACGAATTCCGTGAGTGGAGCGATCAAGGGGCTATTTAGCCTGAATGCTCGGCGTAAGTAAAAAGTGCGGGTGTGGCGAAGTGTCGCGATCGGCCAGTACGCGCAAATTTCAGGCTGCTGTGGCATGCAGCTTGAGCCCCAGCGCCTTCATCACTTTGATGATAGTCGCGAACTCGGGGTTGCCCTTGCTGCCCAGGGCCTTGTACAGGCTTTCACGGCCCAGCCCGGCTTCGCGGGCGATTTGAGTCATACCTTGGGCGCGGGCGATATCGTTGAGCGCCGCTCGGATCAGACTGCCGTCGCCGGGGTCCTCTTCGAAACAGGCGTCCAGGTAAGCCGCCATATCCTCCGGGGACTTCAGGTAGTCAACGGTATCGAAACGGGTAAGTTGCTCGGTCATGCGTCAGTCCTCATTACCCAGTGTGTGTGCCATTTGTTTTGCGCGTTTTATATCTCGTGTCTGGGTGGTTTTATCGCCGCCAACAAGCAGCAGGTAGAACACTTCGCCTTTGCGGGTGTAATAGACTCGATAACCGGGCCCGCAGTGAATCCGCATTTCGTAAACACCGCCACCGACGCACTCGCAGTCGGCGAAGTGACCCAAACCGGCTGCTTTCAGGCGAGCAAGAATGCGGGCTTGCCCGGTTTTGTCTTTAAGTGCGCCCAACCATTTGGCGAATTCGCGTGTTTGTTCGAAAGTGATCATGGGGCATGATCGTATTCTGAAGGATACACCATCGCCAGCTTTTACACATTCACAAATAATTCCCCTGCGCCAACCCTTCCATCAGCTCCTCGACCGTCCGGAACTCCCGATCCACCTGCGCCAGCGTCGGCCGCTTGAGGATCAACACCGGCACTGCGCGCTCGCGGGCAACTTGCAGCTTGGGTTCGGTGGCGCTGCTGCCGCTGTTTTTGCTGATCAATACGTCGATGCGCCGTTGTGCAAACAACAGGCGTTCGTCATCGATGAGGAACGGCCCGCGTGCGCCAATCACGTCGCAGCGTGCAGTGCCGGGGTAAGCGTCGAGGGCGCGCAGGGTCCAGAACTGCTCTGGCGGAATTTCGTGCAGGTGCTCCAGCGGCTCACGGCCCAAGGTGAACAAGGGGCGCTGGAAGGTGGCGAGCGCTTCGATCAGTTCGCTCCAATCTGCCACTTCACGCCAGTCATCGCCCGTCTGCGCCACCCAGGCCTGGCGGCGCAGCGCCCAGCACGGGATGCCACTGGCAGCAGCAGCGAGGGCCGCGTTATGGCTGATTTTCGCCGCGTAGGGGTGGGTGGCGTCCAGCAGGATGTCGATGCGCTGTTCGCGGATGTACTGCGCCAAACCTTCAGCGCCGCCATATCCGCCCACCCGTACCTCGCAGGTCAGGTCCGTCGGTACCCGGCCAACCCCGGCCAGGCTGTAGACATGCTGCGGGCCCAGGGTACGGGCAATGGCCAGCGCCTCGGTGACGCCGCCCAATAACAAAATACGTTTCATGCAAAGGCTCCGGCGTGACCGACAATCCCGCCCTGGCGGTCGATGGCAAACACTTCGACCTGTACCTGGGCCGGCACCACGCTGCGGGCAAAGTCCAGAGCGTGCTGGCACACCGCATCGCCCAACGCGATACCGGCCGCACTGGCCATCGCCAGGGCTTGCTGGCTGGTGTTGGCCTGGCGGATGGCCTCCTGGAGTGGATGGTCGGCCCCGATATCCGCTGCCCATTGGGCCAGTTGCGGCAGGTCGATGCTGGAATGGCGACTGTGCAGGTCCATATGCCCGGCGGCCAGTTTGCTGATCTTGCCGAAACCGCCGCAAATGCTCAGTTTATCCACAGGCACTTTGCGCAGATGCTTGAGCACTGCGCCGACAAAGTCGCCCATTTCGATCAGGGCGATTTCCGGCAAGTTGTAGACCCGGCGCATGGTGTCTTCGCTGGCATTGCCGGTGCAGGCGGCAATATGCAGGTAACCGTTGGTCTTGGCGACGTCTATGCCCTGGTGGATAGAGGCGATATAAGCCGCGCAGGAAAACGGCCGCACGATGCCGCTGGTGCCCAGGATCGACAGCCCGCCGAGAATCCCCAGGCGCGGGTTCATGGTTTTCAGGGCCAGGGCTTCGCCGTCCTGTACGTTGACAGTCACTTCAAAGCCACCGCCGTAACCCAGTTCGGTGGCAAGTTGCTGCAGGTGCTCGGTGATCATTTTGCGTGGCACCGGGTTGATCGCCGGCTCGCCCACGTTCAATACCAGACCCGGGCGGGTTACGGTGCCGACACCTTGCCCGGCAACAAAGCCAATGCCCGGTTCCGGTCGCAAGCGCACCCGTGAATAGAGCAGTGCGCCGTGGGTCACGTCGGGATCGTCGCCGGCGTCCTTGATGGTGCCCGCTTCGGCGCCGTCTTCCCACAGACGGCAGAACTCCAGGCGCATTTGCACCTGTTTACCCTTGGGCAAAGTGATTTGCACGGCGTCGTTACACACGCCGCCCAGCAGCAGGCGGGCAGCGGCCAGGCTGGTGGCGGTGGCGCAGCTGCCGGTGGTCAGGCCGCTGCGCAGGGGGGCGGGTTGTTCGGCAGTTTCGTCACGCATCGAGAGGCTTGGTCATGTCCAGAAGGGTAATCGGCAACGCCTGACGCCAGGTGTCGAATTCACCCAGGGGCTGGGCCTGGGCAATATGGATGCGGGTCAGTTCGCCGCCGTGGCGCTCGCGCCAGCTCATCAGCAGCATTTCGCTTTGCAGGGTGACGGCATTGGCCACCAGCCGCCCGCCGGGCTTGAGTCGCTGCCAGCAGGTGTCGAGCACGCCTTCGCGGGTTACGCCGCCACCGATAAAAATCGCGTCCGGGGGCTCCAGACCGTCAAGAGCCTGGGGTGCCTTGCCGCGAATCAGTTGCAGGCCGGGCACACCAAGGGTATCGCGGTTACGTTCGATCAGTTGCTGGCGGCCTTCGTCGGCTTCAATCGCCAAGGTGCGGCAACTCGGCCAGGTACGCATCCACTCGATGCCGATCGAGCCGCTGCCCGCGCCTACGTCCCACAGCAATTGGCCTGGCAGTGGCGCGAGGCGGGCGAGGGTTACGGCGCGCACATCGCGCTTGGTCAACTGGCCATCATGCTCGAACGCGCTGTCGGGCAGCCCACCGATACGTGACAG
>NZ_WIVQ01000006.1:0-107310 GCF_009600545.1 Pseudomonas sp. FSL R10-1339
ATCAGCTGTCACCGGTAGAGTTTGAAAAGCGTTACGCAGCGAGCCTGGAGAGTGTCTAGGAAACCCGGGGCGATTCAGTACTCGTAGCAAACACGATCAAAATCATGTCCCCAAAAGCGGTTGGTGGCACCGCTTCGATATCTCGACTGTTCGGTAAATGTTGTACCGTTGTCAGTCAGGACGGTCTGTATCTGGTATGGAAACGCTTCGATAGCCTGACGTTAAAACATTGTCCCGTTGCGTTTTGTGGCCGCATTGAATAACGCGACATAGGTGAACTTGGTCACCCGGTCGATGGCAACGAACATGTGTTATTTACCGCTCTCCAGCCGCAGCTCAGAGCTGTCGATATGTAGGTAACCCATTTCAGTCGGCGCGAATTTTCCGCGTTTGGGCGCGTTGGTAGACTTGGGTAGCTGGCTGATACCGTGGCGCACCAGGCAACGATACAAGGCGCTGCGACTTAACTGGGGAAGACATTGATGAAGGTGTCCCAACATGTCGTCCAAAGGCAGCAAGGTCCGCCTACGAAACTCAACCACCAACTCCTCTTCAGCCAATGTCAGCTTTGCGCTTCGCGGCAGCGCAGGCCCCATACGAGAGTCCATGGTTGTTGACCGTGAGCGCCATTTGGCGACGGTTTTTACGTTCAGCCTGTAACGGGCCGCAAGCTGGCGATTCGACTCTTTCGACGCTTGGAGCTCGGCTCGAATTCGCGGCGTTGTTCGGGCTGAACCATCAAGACGTCTTGCCAAAATGCATCCTCTTGTTCGATTGCTAAGGATGCACCATGACTTTCCGAGACTGAACACGAAGATGGCGAAGATGGCGAAGGTGGCAAACAGGCCAAATCTGGCGACATGCCACTGGCCATAAGGGATCACGATGGCCGCAGCCAGTAGTGGGCCGAATGCGCTGCCGGCGTTGCCGCCGATCTGGAAGGGAGAAGATTATCGATGTGGCATTTTCACTGGGGTATGAAAGTCCGAGTGCGTTCACCAACATGTTCAAAAAGCAGTTCGGCAAAACCCCCAGCCATTTTTTCAAATAGTCTTTCGCTCGCTGCTACGAACCGCTACACACCTTGGCAGCAACCGGATCGTCGGGGATAAACGAGTCCTTGGCTGAGGGTTTAAGCACCACGTAGCCGCGGCGCCAGGGCTGGTCATCGACCATGCTCCAGCGATGCCCCGTACCGGTGTTGTCTTCGGCGATCAGCACTTCGCCCGGATGCAGGGTGAATTTCTCGCCATTGCGGGTCGCGAATGCCAGCGTGCCCGACAACGTGATGACGTACTGCGGCTCCGGGTCGTTGTGCCAGTCATAGGAAGCATGCGCCGGGCTTTGCTTGAAATGGATGGCGGTCACGTCGTTGCGCATGTTCTGGTCGATACGGCCTTGCAGAACATGGGAGGCGTTGTCCGCACCCGTACACAATTTGTAGGCCTTGATGGTGTCGGCAGTGGAGGTGGCGGCCTGGGCACCGCTCAGGCCAGCCAGGGTAATGGCGACAGCCGCTGCCGTGCGCAGGCTCAGACGGTGGATTGCAGTGCGCTGCGGTGCGCGCGTGTGCTTATGCATGGAGCAGGTTTCCCTTGTGCAGAATTGACGTGACAGGCGGCCATGTTCTGCGAGGCAACGGTTCTGGACAATTAACAATTTGTTTATGGGTCATAAAAGCCCGGCAGATCGCGACGGGCTTCCGGTGAGCGGTCATTGGGTTGATCGTTCGCGGATACCCGCTATGCGCCAAGCGGCGAGGCGTAGGTGTCGGTACGTTGCATGGGGTCTGGGGTGTAGTTGTCCCAGAACGACTTCATCCTGTATTGGTTTGCGTGATAGATGATCAATAAGTTCAGGATGGTTGTGAGAAATTTCTGATGTATTAGTTAGATTGGTCTTTTATTGCAGTGAAAGTTTCGTATTTGTTTCGCATGACAGTCGTTTGATGACAACGTGCAAGTTGTCAGGGTTTGATCCCGGCAAGTACTCAGTGACAGTAAAACCGAGCGCCACATAGACAGAGGAAAAAGAATGAGCACTATTACATGCCCAAATTGTGGTAACGAAGCCAGTGCGTATGGCTCTGTCATGAATTGCTGGTGCGACAAGATGTATTGCGACCATACCGATGGCATGTTTGCGACGTACAGCTGCGCCTGTGGCTCAAGCGGTCAAACCCCTCAAGCCTGGCAACACCAGGCCCATCAGGAGGCCAAATTTCTGGCCGAAATGGCCCGTGATGTTTCGGCACTGCTGGCTACCCTCCCGAACACGATCAAAGCGACTTTTCAAACTGAAAGTGTCATTGCCAACTACTCGGATGTGCAGGTCGTCTTCAAAAATGGCCGCAGCGCTACTGTCACCGTTACTTGCGTGTATTCAACCCCCAAAGAGTTCCAGGTGGCCACTAGCAATCAGCGAGTCGTGGCTAAAGGCGGTAGCGAGCTCAGGGCCGCGCTGGCGAGTATTGCCCAGGCTTGCCCTTGAGCTGCACAAACGCTGACGTCAGCTCTTGGCCACCCCCACCCGCCACTGCGAAGGGGGCACCAGGCCGTTGACCAGGTAGTTGCCGACAATGCGTGACTTGTAGACCCGGGGGTTGTGGTTGGCCAGGGTGCGGGCGTTGCGCCACAGGCGGTCCAGTGCCTTGTTGCTGGCGGTGGCACTGGCGCCCAGGGCATCGAACAGCGCCGTAGTCGCGGCCAGGGTGGCGTCTACCACGGGGTTGACCGCCAGGCACACTTCCAGTTCGGCCAGTGCTACCTGCGGGTCTTCATGGGTCAGCGGCTGCTCACTGGCAATGGTGTATTGCGCGGTGCTTTCCAGGCGCTGCGCCGCGTACCGGGCAATGGCCTGTGCTGCATAGGCCTGGCTGGCCACCTCGCCAATCACTTGCAGCAATTGCACGTCCTGCGCGGCGCTGTCGGCATTGCCCGTAGAGAAGGTTCTGGAGCGGCTGTGCAGTTCGTCGGCACCACTCAAGGCGGCGCGGCGGGCGATGCCGGCCAGGGTGCTCAGGTGGTAGATCTGGAAGAACGATTGGCCATAGGCAAAACGCTGGTCGGTGGCGCGGGGTTCATCGTTCACTCGCACGTTGTCGAAGATGCAGGTGCCGCTGGCAGTCAGGCGCTGACCAAAGCCGTTCCAGTCATCAATGATTTGTACGCCGGGGGCCTTGAGATCGACCACTACGCTGTACAACGTGCCATCGTCACCGGTGCCGATGGTGTTGATCAGGTCACTGTAAAGGGCGCCGGTGGTGTAGAACTTTTTCCCGCTGATACGCAGCGAGCCGTCTTCAGCCCGGTGGATGCGGGTTTCGAATTCGCCACGGGTCTGCGTGCCCACCTCGGTACTGCCCGGCGACAGTAAAACGCCCTGGCTGAGTGTGTCCAGCCAGCGGGCCTGCCAGTCGAGATTTTTCGAGACCAGCACTTCTTCGCAGAACCCAAAATGCCCGCGCAAGGCCTGGGTGATGTTGGAGTCGGCTGCGGACAATTCGGTCAACAGGGCGAGCAACTCAACCAGCGTGGCGTCCTGACCGCCATAGCTGGTCGGCAGACGCCAGCGCGGCAAGCCCAGGGCGTTCAGTTGCTGGATCACCTTGCCCAGGTGGCTGCGCGAACCATCAGCTTCGGCGGCTTGTGCGCCGATTTGGGCAAACAGCGGGCGAAAGGGAGCGGCCAGTTGTTCGTAACGGGCGCTTGGGGCGCTGCCCCAGATATCAAGTTGTGGATTAGGCATGCAGTCTGACCTTGCCGGGCCTGCGCTCAAAGGCGCGCTGGCGCTGAAATGAGTGAAGTAAATACGGTTAGGCCCAGTGGTCTGGTGAAGCCACCCTAATACTAGATTGGTCAAATGCTTAATACCAAAAACAGCTAACCAAATACCCGGACAGGGTTCTATGGATATGCCTTAAAAGTATTGGTTGCTTATGTCTTTATTGCGCTAGCTTCTAAAAACGCCACGCTTGGCGACTCAAAAAGCCTCTTTTCTCAAAGCCAGACTGCATGCCTACAGATGGTTGATTCAGCTGTTAACTCTGTAGGAATTCTTAATGACAACACGTCAAAAATTGTTCGGCCTGTTGGGTCTGGCCTCTCTGGTGCTGCATGGCACTCCCGCCTGCGCCGCTACCCCGCAGACCCTGGTGGTGGGCGATCAGTTCTTCTCCAACCGCATTGTTCTCGAACTCTCGGGTGAGCTTAAAGATTTGCCCTATACCATCGATTTCAAGCGCTTCAATACCGGTTCGCCGGTAGCCTCGGCCGTCGCCAGCGGCGCCCTGGATATTGGCGTGGTAGGCGATACCCCGGTGATCAGCCTGGCGGCCAACGGTGCCCCGGTCAAAGTCGTGGCCAGCACCCAGACCAGCCTTAACGGTGTCGGCATTGTGGCCCGCCCGGGCATCCATTCGGTGGCTGACCTCAAAGGCAAGACCGTGGCGATCTGGAACGGCTCCTGGAGTCAGCAGATGATGTTCAAGGCCCTGGATGAAGCAGGCGTGCCACGTGACAGCGTGAACTACAAGTTCCTGTTGCCGGCGGAAGCCAGCATGGCCTTGAGCCAGGGCGATATCGATGCCTTCGGCACGTGGGAACCCTATGTGTCGCTGCAGGAAAAAGAAGGCAGCACCCTGATCCGCAACGCCAAGGGGCTGATGAGCGCACCGACTTATGTGGTTGCCTATGAGCCGGTGCTGGCGCAAAAGGGCGAGATCATCAAGGACTTTGTTGCGCGCCTGACCCGCGCCCGGGAGTGGAGCCAAAGCCATGTTGATGAATACGCTGCCGCCTGGTCCAAGGCCAACCAGTCCTCCCCGGAAATCGCCAAGGCCTGGTTCAAGCGTGACGCCATTACCGTGTTGCCGATCTCGCCCACCATTGTCAGCGAAGCCCAGGCCACTTCTGACTTTCTATACGACGCCAAACTGCTGAAAAAGCCGTACGACGTCACTCCCATGTTTGACCGCGCACTCTGACAACCAAGGAAAACCTTATGGCCAAGCAAATGGCACTGGCGGGGTTTATGCTTTCGGGCCCCGTGGTACATAGCCACGCGGTGTGGCGTCACCCGCAAACCCATAGCCACTTTCTCGACCCCGACTACTACATCGAAATAGCCAAGACCCTGGAAGAGGGTTGTTTTGACCTGTTGTTTTTCGCTGATCGCCTGGCGGTCGGCGATCAGGCCGGGCAATCCCGGGCGCGTTCCTTCGAGTTGGGTGCGCAGGATGCGGCGCGGCTCGATCCGCTACCGATTCTCAGCTTGCTGGCCGGTCACACCAAGCATATTGGCCTGGGGCTGACACGCTCTACCACCTACTACCAACCGCCCCATGTGGCGCGGGCCATCGCCTCCCTGGACCATATCTCCAGAGGTCGCAGCGCCTGGAATATCGTGACCTCGATGAACGACAGCGAAGCGCGTCTGTTCGGCCATGCCCAGCACCTGGCCCACGATCAGCGCTACGCCCGCGCCGATGAGTTTGTCGAACTGGTGCTCAAACTGTGGAACAGCTGGCAGCCGGATGCGCTGGTGCTGGACAAGGTGCGCGGCATCCTCGCCGACCCGAGCAAGATCGATGCCTTCAAGCACAGCGGCACCTACTTCGACTGCGAAGGCCCGCTCAATATTCCGCGAGTGCCACAGGGCCAGCCGGTGCTGATCCAGGCCGGAGCCTCGGGGCGGGGTCGCCAGTTTGGTTCACGCTGGGCTGAAGTGATTTTCAGCATCAACAGCCGGGTAGAGCGCATGCTCGAATTCCGCCAGGATATCCACCAGCAAATGCGCGCCATTGGCCGCAACCCGGATGACTGCAAAATCCTCACGGCGGTCATGCCATTTATTGGCGGCACTGAAGCTGAAGCGATCAAAAAGCGCGATGAGCACAATGCATTGGCCAACCCTGAGCTGGGGGTTATCACCCTGTCGACCCAGTCCAATTTCGACTTTACCCAATTCCCGCTGGACACCCGCCTGCTGGATATCGCCCGGCACTCGGCCACCCCCGACGTGATTGCGCAAAAACTGCGTCTGGAACGTGACATCACCCTTGGCGAGTACGGTGCGATCATGGCCGCCAGTATCCGCGTGCCGCAATTGGCGGGGACCGCAGAGAGCGTGGCGCAGCAATTGATCGACTGGCTGGAGTTGGGTGCCTGTGACGGTTATGTGGTGTCGCCTGCCTATCTGCCCGGCACTTTCACCGAGTTCACCGAATCGGTGGTGCCGATCCTGCAACGCCGCGGTTACCTGCGCAGCGCCTATGAACACCCGACCTTGCGTGGGCATCTGGGGTTGAAAAGTTTCAATTGAAACCGGAGTGCGAGGGGGGCAATCCTGAACCCCTCGCCAATGACGGATTGCTCGATAGCCCCTGAGGCCGGTTCCTTTACAGAATATTCAATGGGTAGCTGACAATCACCCGATGCTCGTCGCAGCCTCGCTCCGCTCGACAGCGGCTACAGGTGCTTGGCAGTTGTGCAAGGACTGTAAAGTTGGGTAAATCTTGGCTTCGAGCCTTGCTCGCACTGGTATAAGGGCGGCGTTTTGTCCCTGTTGAAAATGAGCGTTCGGTCATGAAATTGAAGTCTGTTGTTAAAGCGATGGTTGTAGCGGTGGCGGTATCGGCCTTGTCAGGCTGCTGGATGTTTATGCCGCCAGGCGGCGGTGGCGGTGGTGGCGGTCATGGTGGCGGTGGTCAGCACGGTGGTCAGCGCTGATCGGGTGAGTCGCTCTATTGTGGGCGCTGGCATTACAACTCCAGCTTGTAGCCCACGCCATACAACGACTGGATCGGGTCTTGCCCGGGGCTGGCCTGGGCCAGTTTGCGCCGCAGGTTGCGGATATGGCTGTCCACCGTGCGGTCAGTGACCACGCGATGGTCGGAGTAGAGTTTGTCCAGCAACTGGTCACGGGAAAATACCCGCCCCGGGGCGCGGGCGAAGGTGTTGAGCAGGCGCAGTTCAACCGGGGTCAGGTCCAGCGCCACGCCATCGAACGAGGCGCGATACTGCGCTTCGTCGATCTGCAGGCGGGCCCGGGCCACCTGCTCGAACTGCGGGCTGCGGCGCAGGATGGCCTTGACCCGGGCCACCACTTCACGCGGGCTGAACGGCTTGCAGATATAGTCGTCAGCGCCCAGATCCAGCCCCAGCAGGCGGTCCACTTCTTCTACCCGAGCGGTGATCATGATGACCGGGATTGCGCTGAAATCCCGCAGCTCCTTGCAGATTTCCAGGCCGTCGCGACCGGGCAGCATCAGGTCCAGCAGGATTAGCCGTGGCGCATGGCTGCGTACCCACGGCACCACGTCCAGGCCGTTGTCCAGGCAATGCACGGCGTACCCGGCGAGGGTCAGGTAGTCATGCATCAATGCGGCCAGTTTAGGCTCATCTTCAACGATCAGAATCGTGTCCATGCTTTACACCTTGCGTGGCAAGCGCATGCTGAGCCAGAGGCCGCCCAGGGGTGAGTGGTCGGCCGTGAGGCTGCCGCCATGGGCCAGTACGATGCTGTGACAGATCGCCAGTCCCAGGCCGGCGCCACCACTGGCGCGATTGCGCGAAGCTTCACCGCGGTAGAAGCGCTCGAACAGCCGCGGCAGTTGCTGCGGGTCGACGCCGGGGGCGGAGTCCATAAAGCTGACCAGTATGTGCTCATCTTCAATGGAGGCGCTGATCAGCAGCATGCCGCCGGCATCGGTGTAGCGCACGGCGTTTTCCAGCAGGTTGCCGAACAGCTGTTGCAGGCGCTTGGCATCGGCTTCCAGCAGCAGGGCGCAGGATGGCAGGCGCAGCTCAACCCGCAGGCCGGCCGCATTGCAGCGATCCTGATACATGGCCACCGAGGTCTGCAGCAGGTCGTTGAGGTCGCATTGGCTTTTGCGGTAGGTCAGGGCACCGACATCGGCCAGTGACAGCTCATACAGGTCGTCCACCAGTTTGCTGAGCATGCCGACTTCGCCTTGCAGTGACTTCATCGAACTGTGGTCGAGGGTGCGTACACCGTCCTCGATGGCCTCCAGTTCGCCGCGCAGGATCGACAACGGCGTGCGCAGTTCGTGGGAGACATCGGCCATAAATTCGCGGCGCATTTTTTCGTTGCGCTCAAGGGTGTAGGCCAGTTGATTGAAGTCGCGGGCCAGTTGGCCGACTTCGTCGTTGGACGATACGGCTACCCGGTTGCTGTATTCCCCGGTGGCCAGTTTGTGGGTGGCCGCAGCCACGCGCTTGACCGGGTCGAGCAGGGTGCGGGCGATCCACCAGGCAATCAGCATGGCCAGCAGCAGCGAGAGCACGCCCATGCCCAGACTGGTTTGCAACTGGTATTGCTGGAAACGCTCGCCACCGGCCTCGGTCACGCTCTGGAACGGGGTCACGGCCAGCCAGCCGACGGTTTTGCCATTGACTTCAATTGGCCGCAGCAGAGCATCGTCGCCGATGGAGGGGTAGCCGGTGACGCGCTTTTTATCCTGGTCGAGCAGGGCAATGCGAAACAGCGCGCCGGTCAGGTCCGAGGGCAACGGGTTTTTAAGGTCGCCGCGTTTGGGTTCATCCCCTGCGTCTGGCCGCATAAGTTGAAACCAGCGCTCTGGATTGTGTCGCAAAAAATCCCAACTGCCTTCGCGCTGCCAGGCGCTAACCATACGCGGCTGCACGGATTCCATGCGCTCCAGCGCCTGTTCATTGAGGTAGCCGAGAAAGCCCCGGGTGAAACTCCAGCTCGTGGCCAGGCCCATGCTCAGAATCACGAACAGCACGCTGGCCAGGACGGCGATAAACAGCTTGGTGGAGATACTCAGTTTCATCGGCTCGGCTTACTGGCGAAATGGCCTGCTCATTTAGGCCCTGCGCCGGGGAAGATTCAAGGCTTGCGGGCAATCTTCAATTTTCCTGCACATTTGCCTCGCACCATGACATCAGCCAACTGTCTTGTAGAGGCCGCCATGTCGATCAAACTGTTTACCAAATCCCTGGTAACCGCCGCTGTTATTGTGTCTTTGCTGGTTCTCGTTGTGTTGAGCGGATGCTCGGCCGGTGATTCCGCGCCCGTTGCCGAAAAACCCAAGGTTTCGGTGCTCACTGTGCAACCGCAGCGTCAGGCATTGACCGCCGAGCTGGCCGGTCGCACCCAGGCATTTATGGTTGCGCAGATCCGTCCTCAGGTCAGCGGCATTGTGCAGCAGCGCCTGTTCGTCGAAGGGGCCGAGGTCAAGGCCGGCGAGGCGCTGTATCAAATTGATGCGGCGCCGTACAAGGCCGCCTTTGCCCAGATGCAGGCCACCGCCGCCAAGGCCCGCGCCACCGTCAAATCGGCTCAGGCCACGGCCCGGCGCGACGCGCAACTGGCGAAAATAGACGCCATCAGCCAGCAAGATAATGAAGACGCGCAGGTCAGCCTGCAAACGGCCGAGGCCGACCTGCAAGTGGCCTTGGCCGACGTCGAAACCGCGCGCATCAATCTGGCTTACACGCGCATCAGTTCGCCGCTCAGTGGCCGCATCGAAACCTCCACCGTGACCCCCGGCGCCTTGGTGGTGGCCAGCCAGGACACCGCGCTGACCACCGTGCAGCAACTGGACCCGATCTATGTCGACGTCACCCAGTCGACCAGCGAGTTGCTGCGCCTGAAACGCGACCTGGCCAGCGGCACCCTGCAAAACAATGGCCAGGGCGAAACCCCGGTGTTGCTCAAACTCGATGACGGCAGCACCTACAACCACGCCGGCAGCCTCAAGTTCAGCGGCGTCACCGTCACTGAAGGCACCGGCACCGTGACCCTGCGCGCTGTCTTCCCCAACCCCGATCACCTGTTATTGCCGGGTATGTATGTACGCGCCGTGCTGGATCAGGCCACCGACGACAGGGCGATTTTGATCCCGCAAAAAGCCGTCACCCGCAGCGCCTGCGGCGTGACCTCGGTGCTGGTGGTGGTCGAGGGCAAGGTCGAACAGCGCGTGCTGACCATTGACCGTGCCGTGGGCAATCAATGGTGGGTCACCTCCGGGTTGAATGCCGGTGATCAGGTGATTGTCGAGGGCGGGCAGAAAGTCCGGGTGGGCAACGAGGTGCTGGCGCAAAACAGCGAAACCCGTTCGCTGCCGACCCGTGCGGCACCCACTGCAATTGCCCGGGAGGGTTGAACATGGCGCGCTTCTTTATTGATCGGCCGATTTTTGCCTGGGTGATCGCCATCGTGATCATGCTCGCGGGCGCGCTGTCGATCACCCAATTGCCCCTTGAGCAGTACCCTGATATTGCTCCGCCCACGGTGAAAATCGCCGCCACCTACACCGGCGCATCGGCCAAAACGGTCGAGGACTCGGTGACCCAGGTGATCGAGCAGCAAATGACCGGCATCGACAAGCTGACCTATATGTCGGCCTCCAGCAGTTCGGCGGGCAGCGCCAGTATCAACCTCACCTTTGAGGCCGGCACGGATCCCGACGTGGCGCAGATGCAGGTGCAAAACAAGCTCCAGCAAGTGGAATCGCGCCTGCCCAGCTCGGTGCAGAGCGAAGGCCTGACCGTGACCAAGGGCGGCTCGGATTTCTTGATGATTGCCGCGCTGGCCTCGGATAACCCGAGCGTGACCGGCACGCAGATTGGCGATTACATCTCCAGCACCTTGCTCGACTCCATCAGCCGCATCGACGGCGTCGGTGAAGTCAAAGCCATGGGCTCGGGCTACGCCATGCGCATCTGGCTGGACCCGGCGCTGCTGCAAAAATATTCCCTTATGCCTTCTGACGTGACCACCGCCCTGGAGGCGCAAAACACCGAAGTGTCGGCCGGGCAGTTGGGCGCCTTGCCCGCCGTGGCCAGCCAGCAACTCAATGCCACCATCACCGCGCGCAGCAAGCTGCAAACCGCCGAAGAATTTCGCAATGTGGTGGTCAAGTCCAACAGCGCCGGTGCCGTGGTGTTGCTCGGCGAAGTGGCCACGGTGGAGCTGGGCAGTGACAGCTATGACGTCAACTCGGCCCTTAATGGCAAACCGTCCGCCGCCATGGGCGTGCAACTGGCCACCGGCGCCAATGCGCTGGAAGTCGGTGAGGCGGTCAAGGCCAAGCTCGCCGAACTGGAACCGTACTACCCGAGCGAAATGCAGCTCAAAAACGTGATCGCCTACGACACCACGCCGTTTGTCAGCCTGTCCATCGAAGAAGTGGTCAAGTCTCTGGGCGAGGCCATCGTGCTGGTGGTGCTGATCATGTTCCTGTTCCTGCAGAATTTTCGCGCCACGCTGATCCCCGCCATCACCGTGCCGGTGGTGCTGCTGGGCACCTTTGGCGTGCTGGCGATGTTTGGTTACTCGATCAACACCCTGACCATGTTTGCCATGGTATTGGCCATTGGCTTGCTGGTGGATGACGCCATTGTGGTGGTGGAAAACGTCGAACGGGTGATGAGCGAGAAGGGCTTGTCGCCGCTGGAAGCGACGCGCCAGTCGATGGATGAAATCACCAGCGCCTTGATCGGCATCGCTCTGGTGCTGAGCGCGGTGTTTATTCCTATGGCGTTTTTCAGCGGTTCGACCGGGATTATCTACCGCCAGTTTTCGGTGACGATTGTGTCGGCGATGGTGCTCTCGGTGCTGGTGGCCATGACCTTGACCCCGGCCCTGTGTGCGACCTTGCTCAAGCCGGTTGACGGTAAGGGCCACGGCCCGCAGAGCGGATTCTTCGGCTGGTTCAACCGTACCTTTGAGCGCGGCGCCCAGGCGTATCAACGGGTAGTCGGCAAGATTTTGCAGCGCAGTGGCCGCAGCCTGATGGTGTACGTGTTGGTGGTCGCCGCGATGGCGGTGGGTTACACCAAACTGCCCACCTCGTTCTTGCCCGATGAAGATCAGGGCATCCTTATGGCGCAGATGCAATTGCCGGTAGGCGCCACCGATGACCGCACTCAGGCGGTGCTCAAGCAGTTCGAGAGCTATATCCTGCAACAGCCGGAAGTCGAGGCCATGATCAGTATTTCCGGCATGGGTATGGGCGGCAACAGTCAGAACTCGGCGCGGGCGTTTATCCGTCTCAAGGACTGGAGCGAGCGCACCGGCGCCGGGCAGGATTCAGCGTCGATCGCCCAGCGCGCCACGCAGGCACTGTCGAGCATCGGCGATGCCGATGTGTTTGTCATGCAGCCGCCAGCCGTGCGCGGGTTGGGACAGAGCTCCGGGTTTGATTTGCAACTCAAGGACGTCGCCGGGCTGGGCCATGAAGCGCTGGTGGCGGCGCGTGAACAACTGATCGAACTGGCCAGGCAGGACCCGCGCCTGCAAGGCGTGCGCAGCAACGGTCTGGACGACACGCCGCAGCTCAAGGTAACGATTGATGACCGCAAAGCCGGGGCGCTGAGCCTGACCACCAGCGATATCAACACCACGTTATCCACGGCGTTAGGCGGCAGTTACGTCAATGACTTCCTCAATCAGGGCCGGGTGAAAAAGGTCTATGTGCAGGGGCAGGCGTCGTCGCGGATGCAGGCTGACGACCTTGATCACTGGTTTGTGCGCAACAGCAATGACGAAATGGTGCCGTTCTCCTCGTTCGCCAGCAGCTCATGGACCTCGGGTTCGCCGCTGCTGGAGCGCTACAACGGCAGTTCGTCGCTGGAAGTGGTGGGTGATCCGGCACCGGGCGTGAGTTCCGGGGTGGCGATGGACGCTGTGGAGTCGATCATCAAGCAACTGCCTGAAGGCATCAGCTACGAATGGACGGGGCAGTCCTATCAACTGCGTCTGTCCGGCTCGCAAGCGCCGTTGCTGTATGCGATTTCGGTACTGTTTGTGTTCCTGTGCCTGGCGGCGCTGTACGAGAGCTGGTCGGTGCCGTTTTCGGTGATGCTGGTGGTGCCATTGGGCGTGGTGGGCGCGGTGCTCGCCACTCGCTTCAGCGGCTTGAGCAATGACGTGTACTTTCAGGTGGGGCTGTTGACCACCGTGGGGCTGGCGGCGAAAAACGCCATTCTGATCGTCGAGTTCGCCAAGCATCTGCAAGAGCAGGGCAACAGTTTGATCGACGCCACGCTGATCGCGGTACGGCAACGTCTGCGGCCGATTTTGATGACCTCGCTGGCCTTTATGTTTGGCGTGTTGCCGCTGGCCATGAGTTCCGGTGCAGGTTCGGCCGGGCGTCAAGCCATCGGCACCGGCGTGCTGGGCGGCATGTTCAGCGCCACGGTGCTGGGAATCTTCTTTGTGCCGCTGTTCTTCGTGTTGATTCGCCGCCGTTTCAGCCGTGTGTCGACCCCCACCACTGACCGTACAGGTGAAGCATGAGTCACTTTCGTTGGCCGCTGCTGGCCGTTTTCGCACTGCTGGGCGGCTGCATCAATCTGGCGCCTGAGTACGAGCGCCCGCAAGCCCCGGTGGCCGAGCAATGGCTGCCGGGCACCGCTACGCCCAAAGGGCAGGTGGCGGCGGACATTCAATGGCAGCAGTTTTTCACCGATCCGCGACTGGCGCAGTTGCAGACCCTGGCCTTGGCCAATAACCGCGACCTGCGGGTGGCCAGCCTGAATATCGAAAAAGCGCAGGCGCAATACCGCATTCAGCGTGCCGCCTCGTTTCCGGGGATCGACGCCAGCGTCAGTGGCAGTTCCAGTCGGGCCAACAGCAGCACCAGCCACAGCTACAGTGCCGAACTGGGGTTGAGCAGCTACGAAGTGGACGTGTTCGGGCGAGTCAAAAACCTTCAGGACGAAGCGCTGCAATCCTATCTGGCGCTGACCGAAACCCGCCGCAGCACTCAGATCAGCATGGTCGCCGAAGTGGGCACCGCGTGGCTGACGTTGGCGGCGGACAACGAGCGCCTGAAATTGGCACAAGAGACGCTGACCAGCCAGCAGTCCACCTACGAACTGACCCAGCGCAGCCATGGTTTGGGTGGTTCATCGGGGCTGGCAGTCTCTGAGGCGCAAACCACCGTGGAATCGGCGCGGGTCGATGTGGCCGAATACGCCAGTCAGGTGCTGCAAGATCAGAATGCGTTGCGTCTGCTGGTGGGCAGCGACATCCCGGCCAGCCTGCTGCCGGGCGACAGCCTGGAATCGGCGGCGATGCTGGTGCAAGTGCCAGCCGAGTTGCCGTCCACCTTGTTGCAGCGTCGCCCGGACGTACTGGCCGCTGAACATACCTTGATGTCAGCCAACATCGACATTGGCGCGGCGCGGGCGGCGTTCTTCCCCAGCATCACCCTGACCGCCGGTGCCGGGTCAGCCAGCACCAGCCTGTCGAGCCTGTTCAAGGCCGGCAGCGGCGCGTGGAGCTTTGCGCCGAGTATCAGCCTGCCGATCTTCGACGCCGGCAGTAATCGGGCTACGCTGGACTCAGCCAAAGTGGAGCGCGAGATACAGGCGCAGACCTACCAGCTGACTTTGCAGACTGCGTTCAAGGAAGTGGCCGATGCACTGGCGGTGCGCAGCACCCTGGACCAGCGCCTGAGCGCCCAGCAAGCGCTGACCGAGGCCAGTCGCAAAAGCTACGAGTTGTCGGATGCACTGTACCGCAGTGGTTCGCAAAGCTTTCTTGAAGCACTGGTTTCCCAGCGTTCGCTGTACAGCGCCGAACAAGACCTGATCACCCTGCGACTGGCCGAACAAAGCAACCGCGTGACGTTATACAAAGTGCTGGGCGGTGGCTGGAACTGAGCGCAGGTTTACCCCGGATTTTTCATTGAAAAGGAGCTGTCATGATCGCCCTCCAAACCCTGCGCCGGCTATTACTCGGCAGCACAGTGCTTCTCCTGCAACTGCCGAACCTGGCCCATGCCGAAACGACCATCGCCGCGCTGCCCGTGGTCAAACCCGCCATCAGCTGCGCGGCCCTGACCCGGGTTGATCTGCAGGCAATCGGCGGCAAGGGCAGCCAGGTGGAGTCGGCCAGCGAAACCACCAGCAATGGGGTTACCGCCTGTGAAGTGCAAGGCACGCTGGCGCCGAGCATCGGTTTCAAGGTCATGCTGCCAACCCACACCTGGACCCAGCGTTATCTGCAAGTGGGTTGCGGCGGCCTGTGCGGGCGGATTTCATTGCAGGTGGGCGCGGCCGAAGGCTGTGCCCCCCTGAACAGCGGCGGCTTTGTGCTGGCAGCAACCGATATGGGTCACGAGGGCATGGACAACAGTTGGGGCAACGATGCACAAAAACGTGCTGATTTCGCCCATCGCGGCGTCCATCTGACGGCACTGGCCGCCAAGCAACTGATTGGCGCCTATTATGGCCAGCAACCTGCGTACGCTTATTTTACCGGCTGCTCCGATGGCGGGCGCGAAGCCCTGATCGAAGCCCAGCGCTATCCCGACGATTTCAACGGCATCATTGCCGGGGCGCCGGCATTGAATTTTCTGGTGCAGAATTCGATTTATCATGCCTGGCAGGCCCGCGCCAATCAGGACGGGGAGGGCAAGGCGATTCTTGTCGCCTCGCGCCTGCCGATCCTGCACAAGGCTGTGCTGCAGCAGTGCGACGCGCTGGACGGGCAGGTCGATGGTCTGATCAGCGACCCCCGGGCTTGCCGTTTTGATCCTGCAACTGTGCAGTGCAAGGCCTCTGCGACGGATACTTCGGACTGCCTGAGCGCCAGGGAGGTGGAGGCGGCCCGAAGCCTTTATGACGGCCCGCGTGACCCGGCTACCGGTGAACGCCTGACCATTGCCGGGCCACAGCCGGGTTCCGAACTGGCCTGGGCCGGGGTGTTTGTGCCGGACAGCGTCGATCAGCCGATCAACAGTGAAAAGATGGCCCTGGATGTCTTGCGCAATCTGGCCTTCGAGCGCAATCCGGGAGCAGATTACAGCCTGGCGGACGTGAAGTTTGATCGCAGCACCCTGGATCAATTGCGCGCCCTGCACCCACTGTATGACGCCACCAACCCGGATCTGTCGGCATTCGCAGACCGCGGCGGCAAGCTGATCCTGTGGCACGGTTGGGCCGATCAGCATATCTCGCCACTGAACACCATCGCCTACCACCAGGCGGTGCAGGTGCAGATGGGCAAGTCGAAGGCCGAGTCCTTCGAGCGGCTTTATCTGCTGCCAGGGGT
The DNA here is from genome assembly GCF_009600545.1 of Pseudomonas sp. FSL R10-1339. Classification (NCBI taxonomy): domain Bacteria; kingdom Pseudomonadati; phylum Pseudomonadota; class Gammaproteobacteria; order Pseudomonadales; family Pseudomonadaceae; genus Pseudomonas; species Pseudomonas sp. FSL R10-1339. The sequence goes on from NZ_WIVQ01000006.1 coordinate 16,051, forward strand.
TTACCACTGTGGTGGCGGTGAAGGCCCGAGCCTGCTGGACCTGCTGACACCCATGATGTCATGGGTCGAAAAGGGTCAGGCCCCCGCTGCCATTGTGACCTTGCAGGCCAGCAGCAAACAGGCCGCTGCCAGCGAGTTTGGCGCACCGACCAATCTGCCGGGCCGGGCTGCTGCGGACCAAAAACCGTCAATGATGGCGCCCCGGTCTGTCGCCCAGGACCCTGCCAACGACGGGCGTACACGCCTGGTGTTTCCGTACCCGGATGTGGCGGTGTATGACGGCAAGGGCGATGTTAAATCGGCCGACAGTTATGTGCGCAGCCCAAACGCGGTAGATGAAAAAACCCCGCAGTGGCTGGGCTCGGACTTTTTCACGCCCTATGCACCGCTGCAACGCTGAGGTCTTCAGCCCTCGGCACTGCGCGCCAGGCTCTGGATGACCTGGGTGAGGATTTCATCCGATAATGGCACATCACTGCGTCGCGCCTGGCGATACTCGCTGGGCGTACTGCCCGCGTATTGCTTGAATGCGCGGGCGAAGTAGGAGGGGTCCTTGAAGCCGACTTCATAGCCGATACTGGTAATGGGCATCTGGCTGTTGTCGAGCAGGTCCTTGGCGCTGTCCATGCGCTTGCCCAGTATGTAGTCCATAAAGCCCAGCCCGTAGACTTCCTTGAACAGGCGGCTAAAGCGAAAGGTAGTCATCCCGCAGCGCTTGGCCAGGTCTTTCTGGTCAATGCTTTCGCAGTAATGCTGATCGATGTACTGCAGCACATTGTGCAGTGCGTTGTGCTTTTGATGGTCGGTGGTCAGGCGGATGCTGTCGGGCAGAGCAGGACCATGTTCGATCGGCAATGCCTTGTTGTTCCCGGCGGCGCTTCTCAATGTACACAGTTGCTCAAGGGCGTTGAGGTAACGGTTGATCTCGGCCGCACTCAAGGGCAGCACCACGTATTCCCAGACTCGCGAACGCATGGCCCAGATCGCAAGCTCTTCGGAGTGCTGCACGGTAAACATGGTGATCGGGATAGAGGGCGACTTGAGTTTGATTTCCTGCAACAGGCTGAGCCCCGCCAGGTCGGGGCAGTCAAAATGCATGCAGATCATGTCTGGCACCGGTTCGCGGTGTTTGTTGGCCCAGGCCCGGGGGGTGTCCAGCAGGCAGTGGCAGGCGGAACGAAAGGGCAGCATGAGGGCTTCAGTGGATTGATTGCGGGTAAGGTCGAACCATAGGAGATGAGGTTGTTTGACAGCTTCAGATTTCATTCACCTAATCCTTTCTTGTGCAGAGCGCTGTCGGGTTGATAGGTCGAATCAATATGTACGCGCACTTTCAAGTTGGTTTTTAATTGGATCCGATAAGGGTGTTTGCCTATCTAATTAGTGCAAAAAAATCCTGCTGTTCGACAATAAACTCCTAACCGCTCCTTCCACCGATGGCTAGCCTTCAATCAGGCGGTGCATTTAGTAATCGCTTTGGGCAAGCCACTCGAGTGAGGTGAACAAAATGAACTTGCAAACCATTAAAACTTCCGTCCAGGCCTTTATTAAGGATGAGAACGGCCTGACCATTGTTGAATACGCCGTGGCCGGTGGCTTGATAACCCTGGGGGCGGTTGCGGCATTCGTCACCCTGGGTGGCAACGTCAAGGACGCCATTACCAGCCTGGGGTGTGCGGTCAAGGGTACTACCTGCTGATGCACGGGCAATGATCACTGGGGCATGGCTCCTTTGCAGTTGCTGGCTGCCGGTTTGCAGCGCCAATGATACCAACCCGTACATAAGTATCGCTGTTGCTGTGAGGTTGTGAAGATTAAATCCTGCTATGAAACCCCCGGCTTAGTCTGTTGCGCTATACGTCCCCTCTAGCCCAGCACCCTGAAGCCGGTTTTTTTGTGCCTGATTAGTTGTAGTACGGATTGCATATAAAGAGTCTGTTAGTGGCAGTTACCTGCTCTTGAATAGGTGGGGTTTAACTGTTTCTGGGTAATGTCAATAAAGTCCTAGCAGTCAGCAAAAATCTCCTAACCCTCAAATAACCCTCTGGCTAAGATCCAATCAAGCAGCGCAAATAGCCCTGCTTCTTGATATCAAACATTGAGTGAGGTGGACGAAATGAGCCTGCAATCAATCAAGACTTCCGTAGTGAAGTTTATCAACGACGAAGATGGCCTGACCATTGTGGAATATGCAGTGGCAGGCGGGCTGATAACACTGGGCGCTGTCGCCGCGTTTATCACCCTGGGCGGCAATGTGAAAACAGCAATCACCAGTCTGGGATGTGCTGTCAAGGGCACTGTCTGCTAACACGATGTCTCCTGTTGAGGGTGCAGCTATGAGCGAGTTACTGATTGCTCCTGTCGTATTGCTTTTAGGGCTGCTGGGAGTTGCGGTGGTGAGCGATCTTCGCAGTCACCGCATTCCCAACCTTCTTGTTTTGCTGGGGCTGGTACTGGGCCTGGTCGGCCAGACCTGGGCCGCAGGCTTTATCGGGTTGGGGCATTCACTGCTGGGCATGCTGATCGGTTTCGGAATTTTCCTGCCCATGTACGCCGTTGGCGGGATGGCCGCCGGGGACGTCAAGTTAATGGCCATGGCCGGCGCATTTTTAACCCCCCATGACGCCCTCTGGGCTGCGTTTTTCAGCCTGATTGCAGGTGGGGTATGCGGGTTATTGATCGTCCTAGTGCAGGGCCAGGCCCTGCAAACCCTGGGCCGCTACTGGTTGATGCTCAGGGCACGCGCCTACTTCCCCCCCCACGCTGCTGAAGTGGCCGGCAAACCTTTCCCTTATTCGGTCGCCGTTTTGCTCGGCACCTTGGCCAGCGTCTTTTGGCTGACCTTGGGCCACTAGTTCAGGAGAACACCATGTACGCCATCAGCAGCAACCGTGTTTCTCTCGATGAGCGCGAAGCGGTACAACTACTGGCTCCACAACCACGGACCATCCTTGAAACCGGATTGGCAGACAATTTTCTCGGTGATCTGGTGTGCAAGCATTTATACGATGCGGGTGTGCTGGACATGGTGCAGCTGGTGGCGCGACTGGCGCTTACCGGTGCGGTGATGGAAGAAATCCTCACGTTCCTGCGCAAGGACCGTCGCGTCGAAGTACTGGGCCAGGCAGGGGGGCAGGCCATGCGCTACGGCTTGACCGAGCGCGGCCGCAACAGTGCCCGCGATGCCCTGGCCCGCAGTGGCTACATAGGTGCAGCGCCTTACCCGGTGAGTGCCTACCGCTCGCTGCTGAAGTTGCAGACCATTCACCACGGGCGTATCAGCGCCCATGACATGCACCACTGTTTCGGTTCGATGGTGCTGGCGCAAAGCATGCTCGATCAACTGGGTGTTGCCTTGAATTCCGGGCGCGCCATCATGATTTACGGGCCTGCTGGTACCGGCAAGACCTATGTCAGCAGTCGGCTGATCCGCTTGTTTGCCGAAGCGATCTGGGTGCCCCATGCCATCGCCATCAATGAATCGGTGATCGAGATCTTTGACCCTCAGGTACACAAGCGCCTGGGCGATGACGAACATCAAAACGGCTTGATGCTCAACGAGGGCATAGACCGCCGCTTGCTGTGCTGCGAACGGCCGATCGTGATCACCGGTGGTGAGTTGACGATGGAACAACTGGATGTTCGTTATGACCCTTATGCCCGTCAGTACCAGGCACCGTTGCAACTCAAGGCCAGTAACGGCCTGCTGATCATCGACGATCTGGGGCGTCAGCGCATGACCCCGGGCGAGTTGTTGAACCGCTGGATTGTGCCCATGGAAGAGAGGCGAGACTTCCTCAACCTGGGGGGCGGGCGCCACTGCGAACTGCCGTTTGACCTGATCCTGGTGTTCTCCACCAACCTCAATCCGCTGGAGCTGGCTGACGAAGCATTTTTGCGGCGCATTGGCTACAAGCTGCAATTTGGCTACCTCAAGCCTGGCGAATACGAACGCATCTGGATTCAAGAGACGCAGCGCCTGGGTATCCCCTATGACCCGCTGTTGCTCAGTTTCGTGCTGCACGACCTGTATGGCGCCGAAAACATGCCCCTGGTGCCATGCCATCCCCGGGATCTGTTGAATATGGCGTGCGATCGCCAGCGTTATCTGGAGGGGGCGGGGCCACTGACTACTCAGGAGCTTGAGTGGGCGTGGCGCAACTATTTCGTCCAACTCGATTTTCTTGGGTAAGGAGTTACCGTCATGAACTCGCGCACGCTGACTTTGATTGTCCTGTCCGTGATCCTCGGGCTGGGGGCTACATGGATGGCCAATAACTGGCTCACGGCACGGCTGAACACCAGCCCTGACGATAACCAGCAAAACGTGGTGATTGCCACGGTGGAAATCGCTTTCGGGCAGATGATCGAGCCCCAGCAGGTGACTGTGGTGCGCATGCCCAGGGATGCAGCCCCCGAGGACGCCTTCGACACCCCTGAAAAAGTGGTCGGCAAGATCGCCACCTTCTCCCTGCTGCGCGGCGACATTCTGCGGGGGGCACGGTTGGCCGAGCATATGGGTGGCAGCACCCTGGCTTCGCTGATCGAACCCAGCAAACGGGCCATCTCGGTGCGGGTGGATGACGTGGTTGGCGTCGGCGGCTTCCTGCTGCCGGGTAATCGGGTCGACGTGCTGGCAACCCGGCAGGTTGGTAGCGAAGGTAATGCCGAGTCCAAGACCATTCTCCAGGACCTGCGGGTACTGGCTGTTGACCAGACCGCCAGCACTGACAAGACCCAACCGGTGGTGGTGCGTGCGGTAACCCTGGAGATGACCCCCGCCCAGGCCGAAGTGCTGGTCAAGGGCATGAGCGCTGGCAAGGTGCAACTGGCCTTGCGCAACCCCCTGGATAACAACAAGACACCCATTGCGGCTGAACCCGTTGCCATGGCGGCGCCGGTACTGCCGACCGTGATGGCCAAGCCGGTGGCTCGCCGTCGTGCACCGGCCAATGACGGTGGCGTGATTGTCATCCGCGGTGTCGCGGCCACGGTAGAAAAGGCGATGTAGAGGGCCGGGCAGCGGCAGCGTAACACTATCAAGGTGAACCATCATGAACGCGCGTATCCAACAGCCCCACACCGCGTTTCCCCGGCAACAGCGCGGCGCTATGCTGGTCCTGGTGGTCATTGCCATGGCTTCGCTCTTGTTGATGGGCACCCTGGCCCTGGACGGCAGCCATATGCTGCTGAACAAGACCCGGTTGCAAAACGCCGTGGATGCGGCGGCGTTGAGCGGGGCCAAGACGCTCAGCATGGTGGTGGGGGCGACCGGCTCGGCCAGCCTGACGCAAACAGCGGCCCTCAATACCCTGAGCCTCAATGCCAATGCGACGGGCAACGAGGAATTGGGCAGGGCCATCACGGCCAACCCGTCAGGCTTTGCCTCGGTAGAACTGGCCACCAGTGTCTACGGGCCGTTTTCTTTCCCGGGGCCGACCAATGCGACCTTTGTTCGGGTCACGGTGAACAACTATCCCCTGAGCAGTTTTTTCTGGGGCGTATTCCAGGCGCTGGACAACGGTAACGCCACCGGCAAGGCCGTCGCGGCGGTGGCCACTGCCGGGCCCAGCCCGAGCAGCGGCCCCTGTGATCTGACGCCGCTGCTGGTGTGCGGCAACCCTGCGCAGAACAATCCGGCTGCGGGGATGTTCTGGGGTTTCACGTTCGGTGATCTGCAGGTACTGAAAACTGCCGCCAACAACAATTCGCCCATCGGTCCGGGCAATTTTCAGCTGCTGGATTTCGGTTCGGGCGGCAAGACGGTCAGGGAAGCGCTGGCGGGGGGGATCGACCAGTGCAATATCGTCGGTGCAACTGCCCAGACCAAGCCGGGCAACACCGTGGGCCCGGCTTCCCAGGGCCTCAATACGCGCTTTAACGAATACAAGGGTGGCCTCAGTGCTTCTGACTATCCGCCGGACCTGGTGGTTACCGTCAATCCCAAGTCATTTACCTACGCCGGCTCGCCTGCGCCGATTCTGTATGACGGCAATACGGTCACGTCCAGCAGCGGCAACCTGTCCACCAGCAGCGGAGCCCTGTACGACTACAACAACTGGAAACAGGACGAGGCAGCTTGTGTGGGCGGTGGCGCCGGTTGCCAGGGCAATGGTGTATTTGAACGACGGATCCTGAAAATCGTGATCGGCGATTGCTCGGGCAAGAACGACGGAGCCTCGGCGATTCCGGTGCTGGGCTTTGGCTGCTATTTCGTGATGCAGCCAGCCGCTCAGAAGGGTAATGAAGCGCAAATCTTCGGCCAGTTCGTCAGCGTGTGCGAAGGCGACAACGTACCGGGTCCAAACCCTGCGGCCAACGCCGGGCCACAGGTGATCCAGCTGTACAAAACCTATATCGACAACAACCAGACGCCGAGCACCGACTCCTAGGAGGTCTCATGAGACGCTGTGGATTCAGGTCGTCCCGCGCCCAGCGGGGCCTGGCGATGGTCGAACTGGCGCTGACCCTGCCGCTGCTGGTGTTGCTGATGCTAGCCTTCGCCGAGTTCGGCCGCATGCTGTTCCAGTACAACAGCCTGCAGCAGGCCAGCCGTGATGCCGGGCGTTATGTGGCCAGCCAGGCGTGGAACGCCACCCTGGGCACGCTGGACCTGAACGCGGCGCTGGTCACCAAGACCAAAAACGTTGCCGTTTACGGCCTGCCGGCCAACCCCAATGGATACCCGGCGGCGGCACCGGGCCTGACCACCGGTGATGTCACGGTGAGTGCGGTGGGCACCAACCATGTACGGGTCAGCATTGCCTACACCTTTGTCCCGGCGCTCGGCAGCGCCATTCCTGCGCTGTATGGCAGCAGCGTGCCACTGGGCCTGCTGTTGACTTCAACGGTCGTAATGAGGGCCTTGTGATGAACCGAAAACGCATGGGTGGCGTGTATATCGTCGAGTTCGCCATCACCGCTCTGGTGCTCTTCACCCTGCTGTTTGGCGCACTGGAAATGGGCCGGCTGTACTTCACCGTCAATGTGCTGAGCGAGTCGGTGCGTCGCGGCGCGCGGCTGGCAGCGGTGTGCAATATCCAGGACCCGGTCATCCTGCGTCGTGCCATGTTCAACACGGCGGGCAATGCCGGGCCAAGCAGCCTGATCGCCAGCCTGACCAGTGCCAATCTGAACCTGATCTATCTGGACGCCAACGGTGCAGTGGTCAGCAGCCCCAATGATCTGGTGGGGGCCGGCGGTTTTGCCGCCATTCGTTATGTGCAACTGCAGGTGACCAACTTCAGTTTCAATCTGTTGATCCCCGGTTTCAGGGGGGTCTTCATTCTGCCCACGTTCAGGTCGACCGTGCCTCGTGAGAGTCTTGGACGCCAGCCTGATCCGGCGGTTACACCGGGGATTACGCCATGTTAAGTGTCCGAGAAGTGACGGCGGCTACGTCATCAGACCGCCAGGGAATGCGCCTGTTGATCAGCGGTCGTGATGCCGCGGCCTTGAATCATCTCAAGGCCTTGAGCCAGGGCATAGCCCACTTGCAGGTGAGTACGCGGCTGGTGAGCAATGGCCACACTGACCCGCTCTACGGCCTGGAACAGCAGCCTGATTTTCTGCTGTTGCGCGTCAGTCATTTATGGCGCGAGGAACTGGCGGCATTGTTGCAGCATCCGCTCAAGGAGCGTCCGCCACTGCTGGTGTGCGGGTCGCTGGATGAGCATGAAGGCATGCGCATGGCCATGCAGGCCGGGGCCCGTGACTTTTTGCCGGAGCCGGTGTCGGCCGAGGACTTGCAGTCGGCGCTGGAGCGCATGCAGCTGGAGCAGCACAGCGAGTATGGGAGCAAGGGCAAGCTGGTGTCGGTGATGAATGCCAAGGGCGGCTCAGGTGCCTCGATGCTGGCTTGCAATCTGGCTCATCAATTAAGTGTGCAGGGCGGCAGAACCCTGCTGCTGGATCTGGACCTGCAATTCGGCAGCCTGGCTCACAGTCTGGATGTGTTGCCCACCCACAGCCATACCGATGTGCTGCAACAGATCGATACCCTGGACAGCGTGGCGTTGCGTGGTTTCTGCAGTCATTTCAGCCCCAGTCTGCATGTGCTGGGCGGCCGCACCGATGAGCTGTGCCTGTCCCAGGAAATTCGCCTGGAGCAACTGGACAGTTTGCTGAAACTGGCGCGCAGCACCTATGACTGGGTCGTGGTGGATTTGCCGCGGCATATTGATCACCTCACCGGCATCACCCTGGAACAGTCGGACCGGGTCTATATCGTGCTGCAACAAAGCTTGAGCCATCTGCAGGACGCCAACCGCCTGGTGCGCATTCTGCGCGACGACCTGGGCGTGCAGGGCAATCGTCTGCATGTGGTGCTTAACCGCTTTGACAAGGCGTCGCCCTTTAAACCCAAGGACATCAGCGAAGCCTTGCGCTGCGCGGAACTGCAAAAGTTGCCCAATGACTATGCAGTGGTCAGTGAAAGCCAGAATACCGGGGTGCCCCTGGAGCTGCATGCTCCCCGTGCCAGCATCACCTTGAGCCTGCGTGAGCTGAGCCAGAGCCTGATCGGCATCGAGGCCACTGAAGCAGGTTTGCTCAAACGTACTTTCAGCCGTCTGTTCGGAGGATAAGCCATGCTCAGCGACTTTCGTAATCGTCTGCGTCAGCAAGCCGGCAAGCTGGCCTCCGCAGAAGTGGTGGCACTGCCTGTCGAGGGCGCCGATTGCACCAGTGTATTGATGGCCTGGGAAGCCAGCGTGCCGGATGTGGTGTATGAAACCCGCACCAAGCTCAGCTCCATGGAAGCCGAGTGGCGGGAGAAGATTTACCAGCAGTTGCTCAAGGTCATGGACCTGTCCTTGCTCGACACCCTGGAGCTGGCCGATGCAGGGCGCCAGATTCGCGAGATCAGTCAGCGCCTGCTGGATGAGTACTCGGCACCGGTCAGTGCCAGCAGCCGTCAGTTGATCATCAAGCAGATTACCGACGAGGTGCTGGGCCTCGGGCCGCTGGAGCCGCTGCTGGGTGACAGCAGCGTATCGGACATTCTGGTCAATGGTTTTGACTCGGTGTACGTCGAGCGCTTCGGCAAATTGCAGAGAACCGATGTGCGTTTTCGCGACGATCATCATCTGCTCAATATCATCGACCGTATTGTCTCCAGCCTCGGGCGGCGTATCGATGAGTCCTCGCCCCTGGTGGATGCACGGCTCAAGGACGGCTCGCGGGTCAACGCGATCATCCCGCCGCTGGCCATCGACGGGCCGAGCATGTCGATCCGCCGCTTCGCTGTAGACCTGCTCAATACCCAGAGCCTGGTGCAGATGGGCACCCTGACCCCGGCCATTGCCCTGATGCTCAAGGCCATCGTGCGCGGGCGGCTCAATGTGCTGATCTCCGGCGGCACCGGCAGCGGCAAGACCACCATGCTCAATGTGCTCTCCAGCTTTATCCCGCACAACGAGCGCATCGTCACCATTGAAGACTCCGCCGAGCTGCAATTGCAGCAGCCCCATGTGGTGCGCCTGGAAACCCGGCCCTCGAATATCGAGGGGCGTGGCGAGGTGGGTCAGCGTGAACTGGTGCGCAACAGCCTGCGCATGCGCCCTGACCGGATCGTGATCGGTGAGGTGCGTGGTGCCGAGGCGCTGGATATGTTGACGGCCATGAACACCGGCCACGACGGGTCGCTGACCACTATTCACGCCAACACGGCCCGCGACGCGCTGGGGCGGATCGAAAACATGGTGTCGATGAGCGGCGCCACCTTTCCGATCAAGGCCATGCGTCAGCAGATTGCCTCGGCCATCGGCGTGGTCATCCAGCTGGAGCGTCAGGAGGATGGTACCCGGCGCCTGGTCAGCGTGCAGGAAATCAATGGCATGGAAGGCGACATCATTACCATGACCGAGATCTTCGCCTTTGTACGCAGCGGCATGGGCGAGAAAGGGGAAGTGCTGGGCGAGTTCCGCTCAACCGGCATGGTGCCGGCATTTCGTGATGTGCTGGCCAAACGGGGTATTGAGCTGCCGCTCAGCCTGTTCCGGCCGGAATGGATGGAGGGGCAGTCATGAATCAGGTTCCTGGCGAGTTTATCCTGGCGTTCCTGGGCATGGTGTTCACTGCCATGTTCCTGCTCAGTCAGGGTTTGACCATTCCGGTGTTCGGTGAGGCCAACCAGGTGCGCAAGCGCATTCGCGGGCGCCTTAACCTGCTGGAGCGGGCGAGTAACCTGCCCAATATGCAGTCGATCCTGCGCCAGAAATACCTGCGGCGTCTGCCACCCCTTGAGGCCCGCCTCGAGCAGTTGCCGATGATGGAAACCCTGGCGCAGATGATCGAGCAGGCCGGCCATGAATACAGGGCCTACCGCGTGTTGCTGCTGGGGCTGGTACTGGCCACGGCAGTGGGGCTGGTGTTGTGGTCGTTGTTGCAGCTGTGGTGGGTGGCGTTGCCGGCGGCGTTTGTCTGCTTCTGGCTACCCATCTGGAAGATTTCCCACGATCGCATCAAGCGTTTTGCCCAGTTTGAAGAGGGTTTGCCCGATGCGCTGGATGCCATGTGCCGGGCTTTGCGCGCCGGGCATCCGTTTAACGAAACCCTGCAACTGGTTGCCGAAGAGCATCACGGGCCGGTGGCTTACGAGTTCGGCCTGGCCTTTGCCGATATCAACTATGGCAATGATGTGCGCCGGGCCATGCTCGGCCTGCTGGAACGGGTGCCCAGCATGACGGTGATGATGCTGGTGACCACGGTGCTGATCCACCGCGAAACCGGCGGCAACCTGACCGAGGTGTTGACCCGCTTGAGCAGCCTGATCCGCGGGCGCTTTCGCTTCCATCGCAAGGTCAAGACGCTCTCGGCTGAAGGGCGGATGTCCGGCTGGATTCTGGTGTCGATGCCCTTTGTGCTGGCGTTGGCCATCCTGATTTCCAGCCCGACTTATATGCCCCTGCTGTTCAAGGAGCCCATGGGCCAGAAGCTGATCATGGGGGCTTTTGTGGCCATGATCATCGGGATTTTCTGGATTCGCAAAATCATCCGGATTCAGGTTTGAACACGGCTCGCCCTGGAGGGTGACATGAACTATTTACTGGAACTGATCAATCGGATGGTGGGTGACGAGCAACTGACCCGAATGCTGTTTGCCGCAGTGATCGGCCTGAGTGTGGTGTTGGTGGTGGTCACCCTGGCGGTGCTGGTCAAGGGCCTGCAAAGCCCGGTACAGCGGCGCTTGATGTTGATCAAGCGCGGGCATGGTGTCGACCACCGGGCGCCGCCGAGCAATCTGCAAATGATGCTGGAGCAGGTCGGGCAGCGTTTCAGCTCCGGTGAGACCCGGGGGGCATCGGCCACCCGGACCCTGCTGATCCATGCCGGTTATCGCTCGCCGTCTGCGGTGCAGGTGTACTGGGCGATTCGTCTGCTGCTGCCACTGCTGCTGATGGGTATTGCGCTTCTGGCATTGCCGTTTATTCCCAACATGTCGCTGCTGCTGGGGGGCGGCATCCTGGCAGTAGCGCTCGGGGTGGGCTGGCTGATACCGGCGATCTATGTCAGCTCACGCAAGGAGTCGCGCATGTCGCGGTTGCTCATTGCCTTCCCGGATGCCCTCGACCTGATGGTGGTGTGTGTGGAATCGGGCCTGGCCTTGCCCCAGGCTATTGAACGGGTGGCCGAGGAAATGGCCGTCAGCCAGCCTGACCTGGCCATGGAGCTGGCGCTGGTCAACGCCGAGGTGCGTGCCGGGGTGCCCAGTACTGAGGCGCTCAAGCACCTGGCCGAGCGTACCGGGCTGGAAGATATTCGCGGGCTGGTGAGCTTGCTGGCACAAAGCATTCGCTTTGGTACCAGTGTGGGTACGACCCTGCGGATTTATGCTGAAGAGTTTCGCGATCGGCGCACCCAGCTGGCTGAAGAAAAGGCCGCCAAAGTCGGTACCAAGCTGGTGTTTCCACTGATCTTCTGCCTGTGGCCGAGCTTTTTCCTGGTGGCCATCGGGCCTGCGATCATCAGTGTGTTCAAGGTGTTCGGCAAGATTTGAGTGCACAGGACGAATGCGTGTTGCTGTGGTCTATGCTCTTGTTCCCACCGGTTTGCCGGTGTCCGCACAAACAGGAGGTTGACCATGAGCAAGAAGATTTTGGTGGTACTGACCAGCGTCGAGAAATACCCGAACCTTGATCGCGCCACAGGCTTATGGCTGGGCGAGGCCGTGCATTTTGTGCACAAGGTCGAGGCCGCAGGCTATGCCGTCGACTACGTCAGCCCGCAAGGTGGGTACACGCCGATCGACCCCCACAGCCTGGCCGCCGACATGGCGTCGCCGATTGACTGGCAGTGGTATCACGACAAGGCCTTCATGAACCGGCTGGGCGCGACGCTCAAGCCCGATCAGTTCAACCCGGATGACTACATCGCCATTTATTACGCGGGCGGCCATGGCGTTATCTGGGATTTTCCTGACAACGAGAAACTGCAAGCGCTCAGCCGTCATATCTATGAGCACGGCGGGGTGGTTTCGTCGGTGTGTCATGGCGCTGTGGGTTTACTGAATATCAAGCTGAGTAATGGTGAGCTGCTGGTCAAGGGCAAGAAAGTCACTGGTTTTTCCAATGAAGAGGAAGACCTGGCCGGATTAAGCCAGCATGTGCCGTACCTGACCGAAACCGAGCTGGTGAAGCGCGGTGCCTTGTATCAAAAGGCCGGTACCCCATGGGCACCGTTTGCCATCGCAGACGGACGGCTGATTACCGGGCAAAACCCGGCATCGGGCGGGCCGGTGGCCGAGCTGGTACTGGCGGCGATTCAGTAAAATCCCCGTTCTAAAGCCGATGCAGGCCCCTCAGCCTGCATCTACCTGCCTGATACCCACATTAAACTTTTGAATCCCAAGGATATTCTGTAGCCTTGTCGCGCTTCAGTGCTTGTCCGTGCCTGATACATACATTCTCCCAGCGGGGCTTGCCGGCCCGGAGCTGGTGGTACACTCGACTTTCGCGCAACAGCGCTTGCAGGTCTTGCGAACATGACGCAAATTTCTGAACGACTTCTGGTTCAAGCCCACCTTGATGCCAAGCAGCCCAAGCCGTTGACTGAGGCTCAAGCCCTCAGCCTGCGGGCGCAAATCGCGGCTGAACTTAAAGCCCGCGACGCGGTGCTGGTGGCGCACTTTTATTGTGATCCGGTGATTCAGGCCCTGGCCGAAGAAACTGGCGGCTGTGTCTCTGACTCCCTGGAGATGGCCCGCTTTGGCGCGGCTCACCCGGCCAAGACCATTCTGGTCGCCGGTGTGCGCTTTATGGGCGAAACCGCAAAAATCCTCACCCCTGAAAAACGCGTGCTGATGCCGACGCTGGAGGCCACCTGCTCGCTGGACCTGGGCTGCCCGGTGGAAGAGTTCTCCGCGTTTTGCGACAAGCACCCCGAGCGCACGGTGGTGGTGTATGCCAACACGTCGGCGGCGGTCAAGGCCCGGGCGGACTGGGTGGTGACGTCAAGCTGTGCGCTGGAAATCGTCGAAAGCCTGATGGATAACGGCGAAACCATTATCTGGGGGCCGGACAAGCATCTGGGCCGTTATATCCAGCGCCAGACCGGTGCCGACATGCTGCTGTGGGACGGTGCCTGCATCGTTCACGAAGAGTTCAAGTCCAAGCAGCTGGAAGACATGAAGGCGCTGTACCCGGATGCAGCGATTCTGGTGCACCCGGAGTCGCCAGAGTCGGTGATCGATCTGGCCGATGCCGTGGGCTCTACCAGTCAGTTGATTGCTGCGGCGCAGAACCTGCCCAACAAGACCTTTATCGTGGCCACCGATCGCGGCATTTTCTACAAGATGCAGCAGTTGTGCCCGGACAAGGTGTTTATCGAAGCCCCGACCGCGGGTAACGGTGCGGCGTGCCGCAGTTGCGCGCACTGTCCGTGGATGGCGATGAATACCCTGGAGCGCACGCTGGAATGCTTGCAGCAGGGCAGCAACGAAATCTTTGTCGACCCGGCACTGGTGCCCCATGCCATTCGCCCGCTCAAGCGCATGCTCGATTTCACCCAGGCAGCGCGGTTGAAGCTGGCGGGGAATGCCTGATTAGCAAACCCGCTCCCACAGGAACTGAGCCAGTCAGGCTCAGTTCATCATTTCCTTGAGCGCCCGTTCCTGATCCATCAACTCCCGCTTGCGAGCATCCAGGCGTGCCGACAGCTGAAAGTTGTTGGTCAGCTTCTGGGCGAAATCCAGTTGCTGGATGGCCTGGCGGTAATCCCCCACCAATGCGAAGTACTCCGCACGGGCCTGGTGCAGGCCGATGATATTGCCTGACAAACCTCGGGTCTCGGCAACCGAATACCAGACATCCGGGTCGTCGGGGCGGCTCTTGAGCAGCGCCTCAAGGGCCTTGTCGGCTTCCTTGGGATTATTCTGCTTGAGCAGCAAATCAACCCGGGCCTGATTGAGCGGGTAATTGCCCGGGTACAGGGTGCGCATCCGGTCGATACGTTGCTGGGCTTCGCTCAGGCGGTTGCTGTCCATGTCCAGCTCGATCTGTGCCAGGTTATAGGTGATGTCGTTGGGCGCCTTTTCCAGCAGTGGCTTGAGGGTCTCGCGGGCTTCGTTGAACTGGCTGCCTTTTATATAGGCAATCGCCAGGCCATAACGGGCTACGTTATTTTTCGGGTTTTCATCCAGTTGCTGGCGAAAGCGTTTGGCCGCCAGCCCCGGGGTTTCTTCGTAATTGAGTTGCACCCGGGCGCGGATCAACTGATAGCGCAGGCTGTCTTCAGTGCCGCCTGGCCGGGCCTGTTCCGCGCGGTTGCGGGTATCGGCGATACGCGACTCGGTGACCGGGTGAGTCAGCAAAAATTCCGGCGGCCTGCCATCAAAACGGTACTGGCGCATCAGGCGCTCAAACATGGTGGGCATGGAGCGCGGGTCGTAACCGGCTTTCTCCAGGTTAAGAATGCCGATGCGGTCAGCTTCCTGCTCATTCTGGCGCGAGAAGCGTCGCTGCTCTTGCAGGGCCGCAGCCTGGGTGCCGGCAATCGCAGCGATGCCGGCATCTCCTGCGCCAGAGGCTGCAACGATGATCCCGGCGAGCAGCGCTGCCATCATCGGCAGTTGCATGCGCTGCTGGGCTTCCACGCCACGGGCAAAGTGGCGTTGGGACAAGTGGGCCAGTTCGTGGGCCATTACCGAGGCATATTCACCTTCGGTCTGGGCATTGAGGAACAGACCGCCGTTAACCCCGATGATGCCGCCGGGTGCGGCGAAGGCGTTGAGCTGCGGGCTGTTGATCAGGATGAATTCCAGGCGGCGGTCCTGCACCTGGCTGGTTTCGACCAGTTTGTAGACACTGGTCTCGACGTAGTCCTTGAGCTGCGGGTCGTTGAGTTGTGACACCTGGCCGCGCAACATGCCCAGCCAGGCGCGGCCCAGTTGGTACTCTTGCTGTGGCGAGACAATGGACGAACTGGCGTCACCCAGAGACGGTAAATCGTCGGCGAAACTCGGTGATGCGAGCAGGCAAGCGAGCGTCAACAGGGTAGGGCGCAGAAAAGTCATGCACAAGGCTCTGGTCGGTAAAGCGCTTACTGTAGCTGGACACTTGGCTGGCGACCAGTGGCGGGGTTGCTTGGGGTATTCTAGCCCGCATAAAAAAAGCCCTCTGTGGAGACGTATGCAATGACTGATGTGCTGGCCCATGATGCCGAACTGGATGCTGCCGGGCTCAATTGCCCGCTGCCACTGCTCAAGGCCAAGATGGCGCTTAACAAAATGGGCAGTGGCCAGACCCTCAAGGTGATTGCCACCGATGCCGGCTCACAACGGGACATTCGTACCTTCGCGCGCCTGGCAGGCCATGAATTGCTGCGTGAAGAAGTAGATGCTGGCACTTATCGCTACTGGTTACGCAAGGCCTGAGCCTTGCTTGACCTCGCTGTGGGAGCGAGCCTGCTCGCGAATGAATCGCTGCCGCAGAAGCGCTGCACTTTCTTTTAAGGAATATCGATGTTCAAGGTTTTACGTGGTTGGGTGCAGCGCTATTTCTCTGATGAAGAAGCAGTGGTGCTGGCGGTGTTGCTGGTGTTGGCTTTCACCGCCGTACTGACATTGGGCGGCATGCTGGCGCCGGTACTGGCGGGCATGGTGCTGGCGTATTTGATGCAGGGCCTGGTGGTTGCACTGGAACGCATGCGGATGCCGGCCGCGGCGGCAGTCGGGCTGGTGTTTGCGCTGTTTATGGGGCTGTTGCTGGTGTTTCTGGTGGTGGTAGTGCCTTTGCTCTGGCATCAGTTGATCACCCTGTTCAACGAGCTGCCGGGCATGCTTGCCAAGTGGCAATCATTGTTGCTGTTGCTGCCTGAGCGCTACCCTCACCTCGTGTCGGATGAGCAGGTGTTACAGGCCATCGAAGTTGCACGGGGTGAAATCGGCAAGTTCGGGCAACTGGCACTGACCTTTTCGCTGTCCAGTTTGCCGCTGCTGGTCAACATCATGATTTATCTGGTGCTGGTGCCGATCCTGGTGTTTTTCTTCCTCAAGGACCGCGCGGTGATTGGCCGTTGGGTGCGGGGTTATTTGCCCCGTGAACGGGCATTGATTACCCGCGTGGCCGAAGAAATGAACCGCCAGATTGCCAATTACATTCGCGGCAAGGTGATCGAGATCATCATTTGTGGCGGCGTGACCTATATCGCCTTTGTCACCATGGGCCTCAACTATGCGGCCTTGCTGGCGCTGCTAGTGGGGGTTTCGGTAGTGGTGCCCTATGTCGGGGCGGTGGTGGTGACGGTGCCGGTGCTGCTGATTGCGCTGTTCCAGTGGGGCTGGAGCGATCAGTTTATCTACCTGATGGCGGTCTACGGGATCATTCAGACCCTGGACGGCAATGTGCTGGTACCGCTGCTGTTCTCCGAGGCGGTGAGTCTGCACCCGGTGGCGATCATTTGCGCGGTGCTGTTGTTTGGCGGTTTATGGGGGTTCTGGGGGATATTCTTCGCGATCCCGCTGGCGACCTTGTTCAAGGCCGTGCTCGATGCCTGGCCGCGAGAGCAGCAAGTCGTGTCACCGCTGCTGTAAATCACTGAACGCCAGACATGAAAAAGCCCCGGCTCGTAAGAGTCGGGGCTTTTTCGTTACTGCATCAGCTTACGCTTGAATAACCGGGATATTGGCATTGGCTGCCGCTTCACGGAATTCGGCGATCTGATCAAAGCTCAGGTAGCGGTACACGTCCGCAGCCATGGTGTTGATCTCTGCCGCGTAGGCCATGTATTCCTCAACGGAAGGCAGGCGACCCAGGATCGAGGCCACCGACGCCAACTCGGCCGAAGCCAGGTAAACGTTCGCGCCGTCACCCAGACGGTTCGGGAAGTTACGGGTCGAAGTCGACACAACAGTCGAGTTCGGCTCTACACGTGCCTGGTTACCCATGCACAGCGAGCAGCCCGGCATTTCCATGCGCGCGCCAGCTTTGCCGTAGATACCGTAGTAGCCTTCTTCGGTCAGTTGGTGAGCGTCCATCTTGGTCGGCGGCGACAGCCACAGACGGGTTGGCAGCTGGCCTTTGACCTTGTCCAGCAACTTGCCCGCAGCGCGGAAGTGGCCGATGTTGGTCATGCACGAACCGATAAATACTTCGTCGATTTTCTCGCCAGCAACGCTGGACAGCAGACGGGCGTCATCCGGGTCGTTTGGCGCGCAGAGCACAGGCTCTTTGATGTCAGCCAGATCGATTTCGATAATGTGCGCGTATTCGGCGTCAGCATCGGCTTCCATCAGCTCAGGGTTGGCTACCCAGGCTTCCATCGCTTGAGCACGACGCTCGAGGGTACGTGCGTCGCCGTAACCTTCACCGATCATCCAGCGCAGCAGGGTGATGTTGGAGTTCAGGTATTCGGTGATCGACTCTTTGGACAGCTTGATGGTGCAACCGGCGGCCGAACGCTCTGCCGAAGCGTCGGACAGTTCGAAGGCTTGCTCGATGCTCAGGTTGTCCAGACCTTCGATTTCTAGGATACGACCCGAGAATTCGTTGATCTTGCCTTTCTTCTCTACCGTCAGCAGGCCTTTCTGGATAGCGACGTAAGGAATGGCGTGAACCAGGTCACGCAGGGTGATGCCCGGTTGCATTTCGCCCTTGAAGCGAACCAGAACCGATTCCGGCATATCCAATGGCATTACGCCAGTAGCTGCGGCGAACGCCACCAGGCCCGAACCGGCCGGGAACGAAATGCCCATCGGGAAACGGGTGTGCGAGTCACCACCGGTACCGACGGTATCCGGCAGCAGCATGCGGTTCAGCCAGCTGTGGATGATGCCGTCGCCCGGACGCAGGGAAACACCGCCGCGGGTCATGATGAAGTCAGGCAGGGTGTGGTGGGTGGTCACGTCGATCGGCTTTGGATAAGCCGCGGTGTGGCAGAACGACTGCATCACCAGATCAGCGGAGAAGCCCAGGCACGCCAGGTCCTTCAGTTCGTCACGGGTCATAGGACCGGTGGTGTCCTGAGAACCTACGGTGGTCATCTTCGGTTCGCAGTAAGTGCCTGGACGAACGCCAGTCACGCCGCAAGCCTTGCCGACCATTTTCTGCGCCAGGGTGAAACCCTTGGTGCTTTCAACCGGTGCTTCAGGCTTCTTGAACAGGTCGGTAGGGCCCAGACCCAGCTCGGCGCGAGCCTTCTCGGTGAGGCCGCGGCCGATGATCAGCGGAATACGGCCGCCAGCGCGTACTTCGTCCAACAGAACCGGGGTTTTCAGTTCGAAAGTGGTGATGACTTCGTCAGTACCGTGCTTGCAGACTTTGCCTGCGTGCGGGTACAGGTCGATCACGTCGCCCATGTTGATGTTGGAAACATCAAATTCGATTGGCAGTGCGCCAGCATCTTCCATGGTGTTGTAGAAGATCGGAGCGATTTTGCTGCCGAAGCAGAAACCGCCGGCACGCTTGTTCGGTACATAAGGAACGTCGTCGCCGAAGAACCACAGTACGGAGTTGGTTGCCGACTTGCGCGACGAACCGGTACCGACTACGTCACCGACGTAAGCGATAGGGAAGCCCTGGCCGCGCATTTCTTCGATTTGCTTCATCGGGCCGATGGAGCCTTGCACGTCCGGCACGATACCGTCACGGGCCATTTTCAGCATGGCCAGGGCGTGCAGCGGGATGTCAGGGCGCGACCAGGCGTCCGGTGCCGGCGACAGGTCGTCGGTGTTGGTTTCGCCGGTTACCTTGAACACGCGCAGGCTGATTTTGTCAGCCAGGGTAGGGCGGTTCTTGAACCACTCGCCGTCAGCCCAGGACTGCACCACGGCTTTGGCGTGGGCATTGCCGTTCTTGGCTTTTTCTGCAACGTCGTGGAAGGCGTCAAACATCAGCAGGGTGTGCTTGAGTTGCTCGGCGGCAACCGGAGCCAGCTCCGCGTCGTCCAGCAGGTCAACCAGGGTCACGATGTTGTAGCCGCCCTGCATGGTGCCAAGCAGTTCAACAGCGCGTTTTTTGCTGATCAGCGGAGAGGTCGCTTCGCCTTTGGCAATCGCGGCCAGGAAGCCGGCTTTTACGTAAGCAGCTTCGTCAACACCCGGCGGAATGCGGTTGGTGATCAGGTCTACGAGGAATTCTTCTTCGCCGGCAGGCGGGTTTTTCAGCAGCTCAACCAGGCCTGCGGTTTGTTCGGCGTTAAGCGGCTGGGGAACGATACCCAGTGCTGCGCGCTCTTCGATATGTTTGCGGTAGGCTTCAAGCACAGTTATTACCCTCATCATTGGTCCCAAATGGGTGTCCGGGACGCTCATCCAGGAATGCCGAGCACTCATGCGCTGCGCGGCTTTATGAGCCGCTTGGCCAGAGTTTCAAGGATTCCCAACAGAAGCTGTTTTCAAAGTTTTACGCCTTCCGAACGGGGGAGATGATGAATGTCGGTGGGGGTATCTGCAGTGCAAACACCCCTCACCAACACCGTTCTTCGGGATCAACTGTGCTCGTGACGCTTTGAAAACAGCTTCTAACGGACATTGGCGCCTTAAAAGGCAGGCCGATTCTACGGTAAAAACTTGTTAAAGGTAAGTTAGGCCCTGAAGGTTGAGGGGTGATCTGCGTTAGACAAAGGGCTAACATGGCCACCTGTTTCGTTCTGCAGTGCTCTATTTCGCCATGTCCAATCAAACCATCAAGACCCCCTGCATAGGCCTTTGCTCAACGGTTTACGGCGACCTTGTGTGCCGTGGTTGCAAGCGTTTCCATCATGAAGTGATCAACTGGAACGGTTACAACGAGGAAGAAAAGCGTGCCGTGTGGCGTCGGCTCGAGCAGCTTTTGGTGCAGGTGATGGCCGGCAAGGTCGAAGTGTTCGACCGGGCCACGCTGCGTGACCAGCTGGTGGCGCGCAAAATCCGCTTTGTGCCTGCCCAGTCCGAGTATTGCTGGGCCTACCAGCTGATTGCCCGCGGGGCGCGGGTGATCAACCAGCTGGAGCTGTACGGCATGGTGCTGTTGCCGGAGTTTCGCGGCTGGCCGCTGACCGATCTGCGCGATGCCATTGATCGGGAATTTTTCCTCCTGTCCGAAGCGCATTATCAGCGCTATATCGCCCCGGGCTTTCTGAAGGATGCGTTTGGCGAGTAAGCGCTCAGAGCTTGCTCGCCAGTTGCTCCAGATGCTCGACGATGTCATCGGGCTTGAGCACCAGAATGTCGCTTTCCAGCTTGTCGATCACCACTTCGGCGGTATTGCCGATCAGGGCCCCGGAAAAACCGGTACGGGCGACGGTGCCCATCACGGTGACCACGGCGTCCAGGTTTTTGGCTACCCGCGGAATGATCACGTCCGCCGGGCCTTCTTCAATATGCAGGCGGCTGTCGTCAATTTCGCATTGTTGCTGGAAGACTTTACATTCTGCGCGGTAGGTCTGTTCCAGCTCGGTATCCAGCGGGTAGACCGCGTCGACTGTTGCGAGCATTGGCGCCGGGTGGGCGCTGACCACATGCAGCTCGGCATGGGCCATGCTGGCGATGCGAAAGCCGTGGTCGACAATGCTGGTATGCAGGGCCATATGCTCCGGGTCGTTATTGCCCACGTCGACGGCTGCCAGTATCACGCCGTGCTCCCAGCTTTGTGCTGTTTTGGCCAGCAGCACCGGGCTAGGGCAATAGCGCAGCAGTTTCCAGTCCTCAGGGGTCAGCAGGACTTTTTTTAGCGGGTTGTCGGGCACATGCTGTTTGATCACTAGCCCGCAGTTGTGCGCCTGCTGCACTTTGATAATGGTGGCGTGCTGGCTTTCGTGCCAGGCCTGCTCGCTGCTCACACTGTAGGCTTCGCTTTTGAGGCTGCTTTCAAGCACGCTCAGCAGGGCTGAGTGGTCATTTTTTTTATCGCAGATCAATAGATGCAGATGCGCCTTGGTGTGACTGGCAATGTGCTTGGCCCGCTTGAGTGCGAGGCTTTCCATCAGGTGAGGCTCGATGACGACCAACAGGCTGTTAATGCTGTGCATGACCGGTGACTCCACATGTAATAGAAACGGCGTGCATTCACTATAGCTGGTCGGCAGTTGAACCTGCGTTGATGCATATCAAGTTGTGTCGTTGGTGCTGCGCGCCGGGGCCCGTATAATCACCGGCTCGCCTCAATTCAGTCTTTGTGAGTCCCATGTCAGCAATTGTTCAAATCACTGCCGGTCTGCCGTGCAATTCCCAATGCCTGGGAGTGTGCGCGTGAATCTTCCTGAAATTCATGAGTTCCTGGGTTGCCGAACGCCTGACGGCTGGATTGCAGCGGCACTGGCTGATCAGGAAACCCTGCTGATCGATCACAAAAACTGCGAGTTCAAGGCCGCCAGCACGGCGCTGAGCCTGATCGCCAAATATCACTCCCATGTTGACCTGATCAATATGATGTCGCGTCTGGCTCGTGAAGAGCTGGTGCACCACGAGCAAGTCATGCGTCTGATGAAAAAGCGCAAGATCGAGCTGCGCCAGCTATCGGCCGGGCGCTATGCCTCGGCGCTGCGCAAGGTGGTGCGCAACCATGAGCCGGTCAAACTGGTGGATACCCTGGTGGTGGGGGCGTTTATCGAGGCCCGCAGCTGCGAGCGTTTCGAGGCGCTGGTGCCGCATCTGGACGAAGAGCTCGGCAAGTTCTACTTCGGTCTGCTCAAGAGCGAGGCCCGACATTTCCAGGGTTATCTGAAGCTGGCCTACCAGTATGGCGACGCCAAGGATATCGCCCAGGTGATCGAGCGGGTGAGGGCGGCGGAGCAGGAGCTGATTGAATCGCCGGATGTTGAATTCCGCTTTCATAGTGGTGTGCCGGCAGTTTCTTGAGTCTTCTGTAGATCTACTGTGGGAGCGGGCTTGCTCGCGATGCAGACGCTGCGGTCTGTCATGCAGGCAGGGCGATGCCCTCGCGAGCAAGCCCGCTCCCACAACAATCCCGCCATCATCTAGATAGTTGCTCTCTTAGGCACCGGTTTGCGTGCCCGCTGAAAAACCAGATAGATAGCCACCTAATAATCGGCTTGACATTAGCTGCCTAGACAGTAATATTTAGAAACATTACTGCCTAGGCAGCTTCCTGGTGCCCTGATGAAGCATTTTCACCCCGATAACTTTCAAAACTGCACCCTGGGTTTGCTCCTGGGGCGCACGGCCATGCTCAAAGACAAGATCATTGACCGCCATATGGAGCCTTACGGCATCACCGCGGCGCAGTTCAAGGTGCTGATCATCATGGCCCAGTTCGACGTCGACACTCCGGCTGAGCTTTGCCGCCATCTGTGCCTGGACAGCGGCTCGATGACGCGCATGCTCGATCGTCTTGAGCAGAAAAACCTGCTGGTGCGCCAGCGTTCCGAGGCTGACCGTCGCCAGGTGCGGCTGGTACTGAGCGAAGACGGCAAGGCCCTGGCAGGCCTTCTGCCGAAGGTCGGTGCCGATGCGATGAACCAGCTGGCCGGCGCCATCAGCCCGCAAGAACTGCAAAGCCTGGAACAGATCCTCAAGAAAATACTGTTGGCAGCGGGTGATCCCATCACTGTCATGCGTTTAGGTGAAAAATGAGCCACAAGACACTGCGTACAGGCCTTAGCCTGGTTTTTACGTCGATGCTGCTGGCCGGTTGTGCCAGCTACAGCGGGCTGAACACCGAGGGCGTGAGCCAGGACGGGAAAAACCTGGAAGCGGCCAGGACCCTTGCAGGCATTGCCGTCAGCCCGGCGGCATGGCCTGAAAAGGACTGGTGGAAGCGCCTGGGCGACACTCAGCTGGATGGCTTGATCGAACAAGCGTTGCGCGACAGCCCTGATATGCAAATAGCGAGTGCCCGCGCCCATCAAGCAACGGCTGCAGCCGGGGCTGCAGATGCCGCACGCATGCCGACCCTGGATGCCGAGGCCGATGTTTCGCGTTCGCGCCTGTCGCGTTCCCAGGATCCGACCGGCCAGGGTGGCCGTTACGACACGCTACGTAACGCCAGCCTGACATTTAATTACACCTTCGACCTATGGGGTGGCCAGCGTGCGGCCTGGGAAGCGGCGTTGGGCCAGGCCCGCGCTGCCGAAGTCGACACTCAGGCCGCGAGCCTGACCCTGGCTGCCGATGTAGCGCGGGGGTATAGCAGCCTGGGACATGCCTTTATCGTGCGCGACCTGGCCAGGGATGACCTGGAACGCACCGGTAAAATGCTGGACCTGAGCAAGCGCCGCCTGCAAGCCGGTATCGACAGCCATTACCAGTACCAGCAAACCGAAAGCCTTGAGGCCAGCTCCCAGGAGCAGTTGATCAATGCTGAAAAACAACTCAAAAGTGCACGCATCGCGCTGGCGGTGTTGTTGGGCAAGGGGCCGGACCGCGGGATGGATATCGCTCGCCCGAAAACCCTCGCCCCGGGCGCCGTGGCGTTACCGAGCAGCTTGCCAGCTGAACTGCTGGGGCGTCGCCCCGATCTGGTGGCTGCGCGCTGGCGGGTAGAGGCAGCGAGCAAGAATATTACCGCCGCCCGGACGCGTTTTTATCCCAATCTCAATTTGAGTGCAGCGGCGGGAACCCAGTCGTTGCTGGGTGATGCGCTGTTCGGTTCTGCCAGTCGCTTCCTCAATATTGCCCCGGCGATTTCGCTGCCGATCTTTGATGGCGGGCGTTTGCGTGCCGGGCTGGACGCAGAGGACGCCAATTACGATCTGGCGGTGGCGCAATACAACAAGATCCTGGTCGGCGCCCTGGGCGATGTCAGTGACACCCTGGCGCAGTTAAGTGCCGTGGGCCAGCAGATAAGCGCCCAGCAACGGGCCACCCAGATCGCTCAGGAGTCGTTCGATACCGTCTTGCAGCGCTACGGCTCGGGTGTCGGCAACTACCTCGACGTGCTCAGCATCGAGCAGCAATTGTTGCAGGCGCAGCGCCAGCTGGCGGGCCTGAATGCCGAGCAGATCGACCTTTCGATTCAACTGATGCAAGCCCTGGGCGGCGGACTTGAGCCCGGCAATCCGGCTGCGGCCGCTCCCGCTGAAGCCCTCGCTGGCAGAATAATTTAGGTACCCGTCATGGCCACTGTGCAAGCACCGAATGAAACGCAACAACCCCAGGACGCTGCCAGCCAGCGCAAACGCAAGCTCTGGCTGAGCGGCCTGGCAATTTTGGTCATCCTGCTCGGGCTGGGTGTCTGGGCCTGGGAAGAGCTCTATGGTCGCTGGAATGAAAGCACCGACGATGCCTATGTAAATGGCAACGTGGTTGAAATCACCCCGTTGGTCACCGGTACGGTGGTGAGTATCGGCGCCGATGATGGCGATCTGGTGCATGAAGGGCAGGTGCTGATTGATTTCGATCCGAGCGATGCCCAGGTCGGCCTGCAGAGCGCTGAAGCCAATCTGGCCCGTACCGTGCGCCAGGTACGCGGCCTGTTCAGTGATGTGAAGGGCATGAAAGCCCAGGTGGCTGCGCAGAAAGTTGAAGTGCAGAAAAACCAGGACAACTACAGCCGCCGTAAAAGCCTCGCAGCAGGCGGGGCGATCTCTCAGGAAGAGTTGTCCCATGCCCGGGATGATCTGTCTTCGGCGCAAAGCGCCTTGCGCAATGCCGAGCAAAAACTCGACACCACCCTGGCGCTGGTCGATAACACCACGGTGGCCAACCACCCGGATGTGAAGGCTGCAGCGGCGCAACTGCGCCAGGCGTACCTGGCCAATGCCCGTTCCACCCTGATTGCGCCGGTCACCGGTTATGTGGCCAAGCGCACCGTGCAGCTGGGCCAGCGGGTTCAGCCGGGCACGGCGTTGATGGCGGTCATTCCGCTTAACCAGCTGTGGATCGATGCCAACTTCAAGGAAACCCAGTTGCACAAGATGCGTATCGGGCAGGCGGTGGATATTGAGTCTGATATCTACGGCAGCGGCGTGAAATACAGCGGCACCATCGACAGTATCGGTGCCGGTACCGGCAGTGCATTTGCTCTGTTGCCCGCGCAAAATGCCACGGGCAACTGGATCAAGATTGTCCAGCGTGTGCCGGTGCGTATTCATATCAATGCCGATGAGCTGGCCGAGCACCCGTTGCGGGTCGGCTTGTCGACGACTGTGGATGTCAACCTGCGTGACCAAAGTGGTCCGGTACTGGCTCAGCAACCGCCGCAAAAAGCTTCGTTCTCCACCACGGTGTATGCGCAGCAATTGGTCGATGCCGAAGCCCTGATTACGCGTTTGATTGACAGCAACAGCGCTGGCACTGGCGACATGGCCGCCCAACGCTGATTCGCCAATCCATGAGCCCCGCCGCAAGGGTGGGGCTGCATCCCCGGTTTTAAAGGATTTGCGATGAGTACAAACGCGTCATTTTCCCCTCCCAGCCTGGTAATGGCCACGATCGGCCTGTCGCTGGCGACCTTTATGCAGGTGCTGGACACCACCATCGCCAACGTCGCCTTGCCCACCATCTCCGGTAATCTTGGAGTGAGTTCGGAGCAGGGTACCTGGGTCATTACGTCATTTGCGGTCAGTAACGCGATTGCCTTGCCGTTAACCGGCTGGCTCAGCCGGCGTTTTGGTGAGGTTAAGTTATTTCTGTGGGCCACGATGCTGTTCGTTCTGGCCTCGTTTTTGTGCGGTATTTCCACCTCGATGCCAGAGCTGGTCGGGTTTCGCGTGCTCCAGGGGCTGGTGGCAGGGCCGCTTTATCCCATGACCCAGACTTTGCTGATTGCGGTGTATCCCCCGGCAAAACGGGGGATGGCATTGGCATTGCTGGCAATGGTCACGGTGGTTGCACCGATTGCCGGGCCTATTTTGGGCGGCTGGATCACCGACAGTTACAGTTGGCCGTGGATCTTCTTTATCAATATCCCGATCGGTATTTTTGCCGTGATGGTGGTTCGTCAGCAACTCAAGGCGCGCCCGGTGGTGATTACCCGTCAACCGATGGATTACGTGGGGCTAATCACCTTGATCATCGGTGTGGGTGCGTTGCAGATCGTGCTCGACAAGGGCAATGATCTGGACTGGTTCGAGTCCAGTTTCATTCTCTCGGGCACGGCGTTATCGGTAGTGGCACTGGCGGCCTTTATCATTTGGGAAATGACAGACAAGCATCCGATCG
The DNA here is from genome assembly GCF_009600545.1 of Pseudomonas sp. FSL R10-1339. Taxonomy (NCBI): domain Bacteria; kingdom Pseudomonadati; phylum Pseudomonadota; class Gammaproteobacteria; order Pseudomonadales; family Pseudomonadaceae; genus Pseudomonas; species Pseudomonas sp. FSL R10-1339. Next base: position 42,587 of record NZ_WIVQ01000006.1, read on the forward strand.
TCAACTTGCGCCTGTTTGCTCACCGTAACTTCCGGATTGGCACCATTGTGCTGGTGTTGGGTTATGCCGGGTTCTTTGGTATCAACCTGATTTTGCCGCAATGGCTGCAGACGCAGATGGGCTATACCGCTACCTGGGCCGGTCTGGCGGTGGCACCGATCGGGATCTTGCCGGTTTTGATGTCGCCCTTTGTGGGCAAGTACGCGAATAAATTCGACTTGCGCCTGTTGGCCGGGCTGGCCTTTTTGGCTATTGGCCTGAGCTGCTTTATGCGTGCCGAGTTCACCAATGAGGTGGATTTTCAGCATATCGCGATGGTGCAGCTGTTTATGGGGATTGGCGTGGCCCTGTTCTTTATGCCGACCTTGACCATTTTGATGTCGGATTTGCCGCCGCATCAGATTGCTGATGGCGCGGGGCTAGCGACCTTCCTGCGTACACTGGGCGGCAGCTTTGCGGCGTCCTTGACCACCTGGATCTGGATTCGCCGGGCGGATCAGCATCATGCCTACTTGAGCGAAAGCATCAGCGCCTATGACCCTGTGACCCGGCATACGCTCGAAAGCCTGGGGGGCGCCAGCACGCCCGCCTATGCACAGATGGACAAGATTCTTACCAGTCAGGCCTATATGTTCTCCACCGTGGATTACTTCACCATGATGGGTTGGCTGTTTATGGGCTTGATTCTGCTGGTGTGGCTGGCGAAACCACCGTTTATAGCCAAGGCGGGGCCGGCGACCAGCGGGCATTAGAGGTAGAGGGGCTGGAGCCCTGCAAGTCCTTGTGGGAGCGAGCCTGCTCGCGAAAGTCTGCATGCGGTTTATCTGTGATGTTGCGCAGAAACCTTCGCGAGCAGGCTCGCTCCCACGAGTTTACTGTGCGCCAGGCGGAGCAAAATCAAACGGCGCCAGCTGCATGCCTTGCTCATCCACTTGCAGTACCCAGCCCTGGCGGTCCCAGTCACCCAGCACAATGCGCCGGGCGGTCTGTTCGCCGATCTGCAGTTTGTGTATCGCCGGGCGGTGGGTGTGGCCGTGAATCAGGGTGTGCACACCAAAGTGCGCCATGATCCGGGGTACTTCCTCGGGGGTCACGTCAACGATGTCGTTGGCTTTCATGCGGGTCTGGGCGCGGCTTTCGCTGCGCAGCTTGCGCGCCAGTTTATGCCGCGTGCTCAGCGGCAGGTGGCGCAGGATCCACAAAGTGACGGGGTTGCGCAGGATGCGTCGCAGGCGCATATAGGCTTCGTCGCGCGTGCACAGGCTGTCGCCGTGCATCAACAAAACCGGTTCGCCATAGAAGTCGACCACGCTGGGGTCTTTGATCAGGGTGCAGCCAGCCGCTTTACAAAAGGCCTGGCCCAGTAAAAAGTCGCGGTTGCCGTGCATCAGAAAGATCTGCGTGCCGGTCTCGCTCAGGGTGCGCAGCGCTGCACAGATCGAGCGCTGATAGGGGGTCATGGCATCGTCGCCAATCCAGGCTTCGAAAAAGTCGCCCAGGATGTAGAGCGCCTGAGCCGAGCGCGCACGCCCGGTCAGGAAATCCAGAAACGCCCGGGTAATGTCCGGGCGCTCCTCTTCCAGATGCAAATCTGAAATCAGCAGTATCACTCAATGATCTCTGCTTTCTCGACGATCACGTCATCTTTAGGCACGTCCTGGTGGCCGGCTTTGGACGTGGTGGCAACGCCTTTGATCTTGTCTACTACGTCCTGGCCTGCAACGACTTTACCGAATACGGCGTAGCCCCAGCCCTGAGCGGTTTTGCCGCTGTGGTTGAGGAAGCTGTTGTCAGCCACGTTGATGAAGAACTGGGCGGAAGCCGAATGCGGTTCCATGGTGCGAGCCATGGCCACGGTGTACTTCTCGTTCGGCAGGCCGTTGTCGGCTTCGTTCTGGATGCTTGGACGCTTGTCTTTCTTTTCTTTCATGCCTGGCTCAAAACCGCCGCCCTGGATCATGAAGTTGCCGATTACACGGTGGAAAACGGTGTTTTCGTAGTGGCCGGCTTTTACGTATTCGATGAAGTTGGCTACGGTGATCGGTGCTTTTTCAGCGTTCAGTTCGATCACGATGTCGCCGTGGTTGGTGCTCAGTTTTACTTGGGTCATGGTCGTATCGCTCTATCAGGGAATTCGTCGGGCCGGGGAGCGGGGTGAACACACCTCAATCTCCCGGGCTGGCTGGGTAGATACAGCCGCGGGCGGAGTTTAGCGTGCTCGCACGGCATTTCGATGGTGTTTTTCCCATATGGGGACTAAAAGCCGGCATTTCAATCGCTTTGATTGAGCACCTGCTCTGTCAGTGACTTGGCGGCATCGGCTATGATAGGCGCTTTGATTTAGTCGGCCGACCCAGGCCGCGCACCCTGTTACGTTCAAGGATCCTATGAGCAAGCCCACTGTCGACCCCACTCTGAATCCAAAGGCTGGCCCTGCTGTCCCGGCTAACTTCCTGCGTCCAATCGTTCAGGCGGACCTAGACTCGGGTAAATACACACAGATCGTGACCCGCTTTCCGCCGGAGCCAAACGGCTATCTGCACATCGGTCATGCCAAATCCATTTGTGTGAACTTTGGGCTGGCTCAAGAGTTTGGCGGCGTGACGCATTTGCGTTTTGACGACACCAACCCGGCAAAAGAAGACCAGGAATACATCGACGCCATCGAAAGCGACGTCAAGTGGCTGGGCTTCGAGTGGGCCGGTGAAGTGCGTTACGCGTCGCAATACTTCGATCAACTGCACGAGTGGGCGATTTACCTGATCAAAGAAGGCAAGGCCTACGTCTGCGACCTGACGCCCGAGCAAGCCAAGGAATACCGCGGCAGCCTGACCGAGCCCGGCAAGAACAGCCCGTTCCGCGACCGCAGCGTTGAAGAGAACCTGGATCTGTTCGCCCGCATGACCGCCGGTGAGTTTGAAGACGGCAAGCGTGTGCTGCGCGCCAAGATCGACATGGCCTCGCCGAACATGAACCTGCGCGACCCGATCATGTACCGCATCCGTCATGCCCATCACCACCAGACCGGTGACAAGTGGTGCATCTACCCCAACTATGACTTCACCCACGGTCAGTCGGATGCCATTGAAGGCATCACCCATTCGATCTGCACCCTGGAGTTCGAAAGCCATCGTCCGCTGTACGAATGGTTCCTGGACAGCCTGCCAGTACCGGCGCGCCCGCGTCAGTACGAGTTCAGCCGTCTGAACCTCAACTACACCATCACCAGCAAGCGCAAGCTCAAGCAGCTGGTCGATGAAAAGCACGTCAACGGCTGGGATGACCCGCGCATGTCGACGCTGTCGGGTTTCCGCCGTCGCGGTTACACGCCTAAATCGATTCGTAATTTCTGTGACATGGTCGGCACCAACCGTTCTGACGGTGTTGTTGACTTCGGCATGCTGGAATTCAGCATTCGTGACGATCTGGACCACAGCGCGCCGCGCGCCATGTGCGTGCTGCGTCCATTGAAAGTGATCATCACCAACTACCCGGAAGGTCAGGTCGAAAACCTCGAGCTGCCTTGCCACCCTAAGGAAGACATGGGTGTGCGGGTGTTGCCGTTTGCCCGTGAAATCTACATCGACCGTGAAGACTTCATGGAAGAGCCGCCAAAAGGCTACAAGCGTCTTGAGCCTGCGGGCGAAGTGCGTTTGCGCGGCAGCTATGTGATCCGTGCCGACGAAGCGATCAAGGATGCCGATGGCAACATCGTTGAACTGCATTGCTCGTACGATCCGCTGACCCTGGGTAAAAACCCCGAGGGTCGCAAGGTCAAGGGTGTTGTGCATTGGGTGCCGGCGGCTGCCAGCGTCGAATGCGAAGTGCGTTTGTATGATCGTCTGTTCCGCTCGCCGAACCCTGAAAAGGCCGAAGACGGCGCGGGCTTCCTGGAAAACATCAACCCTGACTCGCTGCAGGTACTGACCGGTTGTCGTGCTGAACCCTCGCTGGGCAATGCACAGCCGGAAGACCGTTTCCAGTTCGAGCGCGAAGGCTACTTCTGCGCAGATATCAAGGACTCGAAACCCGGTCACCCGGTATTCAACCGTACCGTGACCCTGCGTGATTCGTGGGGCCAGTGATCAAGTTTTGAAGGAACAAGCCGTGCTTACGATCTACAACACGCTCACCAAGAGCAAAGAAGTTTTCAAGCCGCTGGACGGCAACAATGTGCGCATGTACGTGTGCGGCATGACCGTGTACGACTACTGCCACATCGGCCATGGTCGCAGCATGATTGCCTTCGATCTGGTGACCCGCTGGTTGCGTTTCAGCGGCTACAACCTGACCTACGTGCGCAACATTACGGACATTGAAGACAAGATCATCAATCGTGCGCGTGAAAACGGCGAGCCTTTCGAGGTGCTGACCGAGCGCATGATCGCGGCCATGCATGAAGATGAAGCGCGGCTCAATATCCTCAAGCCGGATATGGAGCCTCGTGCCACGGATCATATCCCTGGCATGCACGCGATGATCCAGACCCTGATCGACAAGGGTTACGCCTATGCCCCGGGCAATGGTGACGTGTACTACCGCGTTGCCAAGTTCATGGGCTACGGCAAGCTGTCGCGCAAAAAGATCGAAGATCTGCGCATCGGCGCGCGCATCGAGGTCGACGAGGCCAAGGACGATCCGCTGGACTTCGTGTTGTGGAAAGGCGTCAAGCCGGGCGAGCCGAGCTGGGAGTCGCCGTGGGGCCCGGGTCGTCCGGGCTGGCACATTGAATGCTCGGTGATGTCTACCTGCTGCCTGGGTGAGACCTTCGATATTCATGGCGGCGGCAGCGACCTGGAGTTTCCGCACCATGAGAACGAAATCGCCCAAAGCGAGGCGGCTACGGGTAAAACCTACGCCAACGCCTGGATGCACTGCGGGATGATTCGCATCAATGGCGAGAAGATGTCCAAGTCCTTGAACAACTTCTTCACCATTCGCGACGTTCTGGCGAAGTATCACCCGGAGGTTGTGCGTTATCTGTTGGTGTCGAGCCACTACCGTAGTTCGATCAACTATTCGGAAGACAATCTCAAGGATGCCAAGGCAGCCCTTGATCGCTTCTATAACGCACTGAAAGGGTTGCCCAAGGTTGCTCCGGCCGGTGGTGAAGCCTTTGTTGAGCGCTTTACCCAGGTCATGAACGACGACTTCGGTACGCCGGAAGCCTGTGCGGTGCTGTTCGAGATGGTTCGCGAGATCAACCGGTTGCGCGAAACCGATCTGCAGGCGGCTGCCGGTCTGGCGGCACGTCTCAAGCAATTGGCCGATGTGCTGGGTGTGTTGCAGCTTGAAGCGGATGACTTTCTGCAGGCCGGTGCTGAAGGCAAGATCGATGCCGCTCAGGTGCAGGCCTTGATCGATGCGCGTCTGGCTGCCCGCGCTGCCAAGGACTGGGCGGAGTCTGACCGTATCCGTGATCAGCTCGCGGCAATGGGTGTGGTGCTGGAAGACAGTAAAGGCGGGACAACCTGGCGCTTGGCTGACTAGATTGCCCGTTGTGTGAACAAAAGCCCGTACGGGGCGTGATGCTGATGATTTTGTGGGAGCGAGCCTGCTCGCGAAGGTCTCGGGTGGGCTTTCGCGAGCAGGCTCGCTCCCACAATTGAGGTCATGGCATTGCGCCAAGTGCGGGCTTTTGTTTGCCCGGATTTTAGCGGCGCCAATAAAAACGGCACCCGAAGGTGCCGTTTTTTTGCAGCGCTTTGCACTAGTTGCCGTGCAATTCTTCGGCTGCGTACAAGGTGTTTTCCAGCAGGCAGGCACGAGTCATCGGGCCTACGCCGCCCGGTACCGGGGTGATCCAGCCCGCGCGGGGCAGGGCGGTCTCGTACACCACGTCGCCCACCAGCTTGCCATCAGCCTGGCGGTTGATGCCCACGTCGATGACGATGGCGCCTTCCTTGATCCATTCGCCTTTGACCAGGCCAGGCTTGCCGGCAGCTACCACCACCAGGTCGGCGCGGCCAACGTGGCCGGCCAGGTCCTTGGTGAAACGGTGGGTTACGGTCACGGTGCAGCCAGCCAGCAGCAATTCCATGGCCATCGGGCGTCCAACGATATTGGAGGCGCCGACAATGACCGCGTCCATTCCGTACAGGTCCTGGCCGGTGCTTTCCAGCAGGGCCATGATGCCTTTGGGGGTGCATGGGCGCAGCAGCGGGATGCGTTGGGCCAGACGACCGACGTTATAGGGGTGGAAACCGTCGACATCTTTGTCCGGGCGGATACGCTCCAGCAGTTTGGAGGCATCCAGATGGGCAGGCAGAGGCAGTTGCAGCAGGATGCCGTCGATGTTCGCGTCGTCATTGAGACGGTCGATCAGGTCGGTGAGGTCCTGTTGGGTCGTGTCGGAGGGCAGGTCATAGGCTTGGGAAATAAAGCCTACCTCTTCGCAGTCTTTACGCTTGTGCGAAACATAAACCTGGGAAGCAGGATCGCTGCCGACCAGAATCACTGCCAGACCAGGGGTGCGCAGGCCTTGCTCGTGGCGCTCGGCGACACGTTTGGCAATCTGCTGGCGCAGGCTGGCGGCGATCGCTTTGCCGTCGATTAGTTGTGCAGTCATTACGCGTGATTAACCATCGTAAAGGGTGGAAAAAGGACGTGCATTCTCGCATGCCGCGGCGCGAGGGCAAAGGCGCCTGGTCTGTTTATTGCCCTAACTCCTTTATATTTCTAAACTTTTTTTAAAAAACAGTTGACGACTTACGGGCTCACCTATAACATTCGTCGCACTTGTCGGGCACAGCCTAGCACTGGTTAAGAAGGTAGAGCGAAGTTGTTGTCCAGCTTGGTGATACTGAAAGCACTTGGTTTGTAGTCGTCAAAGAATACAGGCTAACAATGCGCCCGTAGCTCAGCTGGATAGAGCATCCGCCTTCTAAGCGGATGGTCGCAGGTTCGAGTCCTGCCGGGTGCGCCATTAGGCAGCTTTGGCACAAGTAAAGCAGTACAGGCAATATGGTGGGCGTAGCTCAGTTGGTAGAGCACGGGATTGTGACTCCCGTTGTCGAGGGTTCGATCCCCTTCGTCCACCCCATATTTAGAAAGCCGCCAGATTAAAAGTCTGGCGTCTTTGCTTCAAGAGTTTGAAATGCGGATGTGGTGGAATTGGTAGACACACTGGATTTAGGTTCCAGCGCCGAAAGGTGTGAGAGTTCGAGTCTCTCCGTCCGCACCAAATTTTGATAGAGCCGCTTGTAGCGGCTTTTTCTTTGGTTGTAACTGTCGGCTTCCAGGAGCAGGCAGCGTTGTAAACGCACTATGGTGGGCGTAGCTCAGTTGGTAGAGCACGGGATTGTGACTCCCGTTGTCGAGGGTTCGATCCCCTTCGTCCACCCCATATTAAAAGAAAACGCCAGACTAACCCTCTGGCGTTTTTTTGTATCTGCGGTTTGAGAATCGCATATAGGGGTGTCGTTCGGCGCCTTGTTTCCCGCATGCTTAGCGTCCTCTGTGATTTGTGTGACAATGCGCGCAGATCGGGGTAGCTCCAAAGGCTGCCCGTTATCGCTAATTGATCAGTGCAGTCTTCTATCTATATAGAAGGCGAGGCGGATGGCTGCTTTTACTTAATTTCTGTCGGTCGTTTCTTAGGGTGTTTGCGGTAGGGTGACTTCTTGAGTTTGACCCACTAGAATGCTTGCCCTTGATTATGGGGTCGGAAACGGCCGGCTAATGTCTGTGCAACGAGGAATATCCATGCAAGTTTCTGTTGAAAATACTTCCGCTCTTGAGCGTCGCATGACCATTGGCGTGCCAGCTGAGCGTATTGAGGCTGAAGTCAACAAGCGTCTGCAACAGACTGCCCAAAAGGCCAAGATCCCGGGCTTCCGTCCAGGCAAGGTGCCAATGAGCGTAATCCGTCAGCGTTACGAAGCTGATGCGCGCCAGGAAGCGCTGGGCAATGTAGTCCAGTCTTCGTTCTACGAAGCTGTGGTTGAGCAGAAGCTGAACCCGGCTGGTGCTCCTTCGATCGAGCCTAAGGTTTTCGAAAAAGGCAAAGATCTGGAATACGTTGCTACTTTCGAAGTATTCCCTGAATTCGAAGTGACCGGTCTGGACACCATCGCTATCGAGCGCCTGAGCGCCGAAGTGGCTGATGCCGACCTGGACAAGATGCTGGACGTGCTGCGCAAGCAGAACACCCGCTTTGAAGTGACTGATCGTGCTGCCCAGAACGATGATCAGCTGAACATCGATTTCGTTGGCAAGGTAGACGGCGAAGTATTCGCTGGCGGCTCCGCCACCGGTACTCAGCTGGTGCTGGGTTCGGGCCGCATGATTCCTGGCTTTGAAGAAGGCCTGGTAGGCGCCAAAGCCGGTGAAGAGCGCGTTCTGAAACTGACTTTCCCTGCTGACTACCAGAATCTGGACCTGGCTGGCAAAGAAGCCGAGTTCACCGTAACCGTGAACACTGTTTCCGAGCCTAAGCTGCCAGAGCTGAACGAAGAGTTCTTCGCCCAGTTCGGTATCAAGGAAACCGGTCTGGAAGGCTTCCGCGCCGAAGTTCGCAAGAACATGGAGCGTGAACTGCGTCAGGCCATCAAGTCCAAGGTCAAGAACCAGGTAATGGACGGCCTGCTGGCTGCCAACCCGATCGAAGTGCCGAAGTCGCTGCTGGCCAACGAAGTTGACCGTCTGCGCGTGCAGGCTGTTCAGCAGTTCGGTGGTAACATCAAGCCTGATCAACTGCCGGCAGAGCTGTTCGAAGAGCAAGCCAACCGCCGTGTAGTGCTGGGTCTGATCGTGGCTGAAGTGGTCAAGCAGTTCGACCTCAAGCCTGACGAAGATCGCGTTCGCGAAATGATTCAGGAAATGGCTTCCGCTTACCAGGAGCCAGAGCAGGTTGTAGCCTGGTACTACAAAAACGACGCGCAATTGAACGAGGTTCGTTCGGTTGTGCTGGAAGAGCAAGTTGTGGATACTGTTCTGCAGAAGGCCAAGGTGACCGATAAAGCGGTCTCTTACGAAGAAGCTGTCAAGCCGGTGGAAGCTCCACAAGCCGACTGATTTCTGACTCGTTAGAAAACACAACCATAAGCCAGCCTCGAGCTGGCTTATGCGTATCCAGACAAGACTATTTGGGAGTGACTGCCGGACATGTCCCGCAATTCTTATATTCAGCAGAACTCTGATATCCACGCCGCTGGCGGCCTGGTCCCGATGGTTGTCGAGCAGTCCGCCCGTGGCGAACGCGCTTACGACATCTACTCGCGCCTCCTGAAGGAGCGAATCATCTTCCTGGTCGGCCCCGTAGAAGACTACATGGCCAACCTGGTGGCTGCGCAGCTGCTGTTCCTTGAAGCCGAGAACCCGGACAAGGACATCCACCTGTACATCAACTCGCCGGGCGGTTCGGTGACTGCAGGCATGTCGATCTACGACACCATGCAATTCATCAAGCCTGACGTGTCGACCATCTGCATCGGCCAGGCCTGCAGCATGGGTGCCTTCCTGTTGGCCGGTGGCGCACCGGGCAAGCGTCACTGCCTGCCGAACTCGCGCATGATGATTCACCAGCCACTGGGCGGTTTCCAGGGTCAGGCGTCGGATATCGACATTCATGCCAAGGAAATCCTCAACATCCGTCACCGTTTGAACTCGCTGCTGGCTCACCACACGGGCCAGACTCTCGAAACCATCGAGCGCGACACCGAGCGTGACAACTTCATGAGCGCCGAGCGTGCAGCCGAATACGGTTTGATCGACTCTGTGTTCAGCAAGCGTCAAATGCCCGCTTAAGCAGCTCAAATGTGGGTGGTTGGGTTAACCGGCCACCTGCGGGCTTGAAAAAGCCCGCAGTTGCCTTCATCTTGTGTTGCAAGCCTATCGGATTTGGATCGATCGAATGACTGACACCCGCAACGGCGAGGACAACGGCAAATTGCTCTATTGCTCCTTCTGTGGCAAAAGCCAGCATGAAGTGCGCAAATTGATTGCCGGCCCCTCGGTCTTTATCTGCGACGAATGCGTTGACCTGTGCAATGACATCATCCGTGAGGAGGTGCAGGAAGCCCAGGCCGAGAGCAGCGCGCATAAATTACCATCGCCAAAAGAAATCAGCGGCATCCTTGATCAATACGTCATTGGTCAGGAACGTGCCAAAAAGGTTTTGGCTGTAGCGGTGTACAACCACTACAAGCGCCTCAACCAGCGTGACAAGAAAAACGACGACGTCGAACTCGGCAAGAGCAACATCCTGCTGATCGGCCCTACCGGTTCGGGTAAGACCCTGCTGGCAGAAACCCTTGCACGCCTGTTGAATGTACCTTTCACCATCGCTGACGCAACCACGCTGACTGAAGCCGGTTACGTAGGCGAAGATGTTGAAAACATCATTCAGAAGCTGCTGCAGAAATGCGATTACGACGTAGAAAAAGCCCAGATGGGCATTGTCTACATCGATGAAATCGACAAGATTTCGCGCAAGTCTGACAACCCTTCGATTACCCGTGATGTTTCCGGTGAAGGTGTGCAGCAGGCATTGCTCAAGCTGATCGAAGGTACCGTGGCTTCCGTACCGCCTCAAGGCGGCCGCAAGCACCCGCAGCAGGAGTTCTTGCAGGTTGATACCCGCAACATCCTGTTTATCTGCGGTGGTGCGTTCTCGGGCCTTGAGAAGGTTGTACAGGCTCGCTCGACTCGCGGCGGCATCGGCTTCAGTGCCGAAGTGCGCAGCAAGGAAGAGGGCAAGAAGGTTGGCGAATCCCTGCGTGAAGTCGAGCCTGACGATCTGGTCAAGTTTGGCCTGATCCCGGAATTCGTGGGTCGTCTGCCTGTGCTGGCAACCCTGGACGAGCTGGACGAGGCTGCCTTGATGCAGATCCTCACCGAACCGAAGAACGCCTTGACCAAGCAGTACGGCAAGCTGTTCGAGATGGAAGGTGTAGATCTTGAGTTCCGTGCCGACGCCTTGAAGGCCGTGGCCAAGCGTGCTCTGGAGCGCAAAACGGGCGCTCGTGGCCTGCGTTCGATTCTTGAAGGCGTGCTGCTCGACACAATGTATGAAATCCCCTCGCAATCCGAGGTGAGTAAAGTTGTGATCGACGAAAGCGTTATAGAAGGCAAGTCCAAGCCGTTGTTGATCTATGAAAACAACGAAGCGACTGCCAAGGTTGCACCTGACGCGTAAATGTAATGCTGGCATTCCACATTGCGTGTTAAAGAAGGGGCCTTCGGGCCCCTTTGTTTTTCCTGTCGTTCAACGCTTGTTTTTTTTCAAGACTGCCCCCATCTTGGCTTCAAGCTTACATCCATCTGATTACGGCCTTATGGCCGCCGTAGAGGCGAAATCATGAAGACAACCATCGAATTGCCTCTCCTGCCGTTGCGTGATGTTGTTGTGTATCCGCACATGGTGATCCCACTGTTCGTGGGACGCGAGAAGTCGATCGAGGCCCTTGAGGCTGCGATGACGGGCGACAAGCAAATTTTGCTGTTGGCTCAAAAGAATCCGGCTGACGACGATCCGGGCGAAGATGCCCTGTATCGCGTCGGTACCATTGCAACTGTTCTGCAACTGCTCAAGCTCCCGGACGGCACGGTCAAAGTGCTGGTTGAGGGTGAGCAGCGCGGTGCGGTTGAGCATTTTGGTCAGGCAGATGGTTATCTGAGTGCCGAAGTCTCCCTGATTGACGAAGTGGCTGCCCCGGATCGCGAGTCCGAGGTCTTTGTGCGCAGCCTGCTTTCGCAGTTCGAGCAATACGTGCAACTGGGCAAAAAAGTCCCGGCCGAGGTTCTGTCATCGCTTAACAGCATTGACGAGCCAAGCCGTCTGGTCGATACCATGGCTGCCCATATGGCACTCAAGATCGAGCAGAAGCAGGAAATCCTCGAAATCATCGATCTGCAGGCCCGTGTCGAGCACGTTCTGGCCCTGCTGGATGCCGAGATCGACTTGCTGCAAGTCGAAAAGCGCATCCGTGGTCGCGTCAAAAAGCAAATGGAGCGCAGCCAGCGCGAGTACTACCTGAATGAGCAGATGAAGGCCATTCAGAAAGAGCTGGGCGATGGTGACGAAGGTCACAATGAAATCGAAGAGCTGAAAAAACGCATCGATGCTGCCGGTTTGCCGAAAGATGCAATGGCCAAGGCCCAGGCGGAGCTGAACAAGCTCAAGCAAATGTCGCCAATGTCCGCAGAAGCCACCGTGGTGCGCTCCTACATCGACTGGCTGGTGCAGGTGCCGTGGAAGGCTCAGAGCAAGGTGCGCCTGGATCTCAAGCGTGCTGAAGACATTCTGGACGCAGATCACTACGGTCTGGACGAAGTCAAAGAACGGATTCTCGAATATCTTGCCGTGCAAAAGCGTGTGAAGAAAATTCGTGGTCCGGTTCTGTGCCTGGTCGGTCCTCCGGGTGTAGGCAAAACCTCGCTTGCTGAGTCCATTGCCCACGCAACAAACCGTAAATTCGTGCGTATGGCCTTGGGTGGCGTGCGTGACGAAGCGGAAATTCGTGGCCATCGCCGTACGTACATCGGTTCGATGCCAGGAAGATTGATTCAAAAGATGACCAAGGTTGGTGTGCGCAACCCGCTGTTCCTGCTTGATGAAATCGACAAGATGGGCAGTGACATGCGCGGCGATCCGGCGTCTGCACTGCTTGAAGTGCTCGATCCCGAGCAGAACCACAATTTCAACGACCATTACCTCGAGGTTGATTACGACCTCTCCGATGTGATGTTCCTGTGTACGTCCAACTCGATGAACATCCCGCCAGCCTTGCTGGACCGGATGGAAGTCATTCGTCTGCCTGGCTACACCGAAGACGAAAAAATCAACATTGCTGTCAAATACCTGGCCCCGAAACAAATTGAAGCCAATGGCTTGAAGAAGGGCGAGCTGGCATTTGATAACGAAGCCATCCGCGACATGATCCGCTACTACACCCGCGAAGCCGGTGTGCGGGGCCTTGAGCGCCAGATTGCGAAGATCTGCCGCAAGGCGGTCAAAGAGCATGCGCTGGAAAAACGCTTTGCGGTCACCGTCACGCCGGAGCTACTTGAGCACTTTTTGGGCGTAAGAAAATTCAGCTACGGTTTGGCTGAAGTTCAGGACCAGATCGGTCAAGTGACCGGCCTGGCCTGGACCCAGGTGGGTGGCGAGTTGTTGACCATTGAAGCGGCCGTTGTTCCTGGCAAAGGCCAGCTGATCAAGACCGGTTCGCTGGGCGACGTGATGGTAGAGTCCATCACCGCTGCATTGACGGTGGTGCGCAGCCGCGCCAAGAGCCTGGGTATCCCGTTGGATTTCCACGAAAAACGCGATATTCACATTCACATGCCCGAAGGCGCTACGCCTAAAGATGGCCCTAGTGCTGGTGTGGGAATGTGTACTGCCCTGGTCTCTGCATTGACCCTGATTCCGGTACGCGCCGATGTTGCCATGACCGGTGAAATTACCCTTCGTGGTCAGGTGTTGGCGATTGGTGGCCTGAAGGAAAAATTACTTGCTGCTCATCGTGGTGGCATCAAAACTGTAATTATTCCTGAAGAGAACGTTCGTGACCTGAAGGAAATTCCTGACAACATCAAACAGGATCTTCAGATTAAACCGGTTAAATGGATTGACGAAGTCCTGCAAATTGCGCTGCAATACGCCCCGGAGCCCTTGCCGGATGTGGCTCCCGAGATTGTTGCCAAGGACGACAAACGAGAATCTGACTCTAAGGAAAGAATTAGCACGCATTAATACGGATTCGCCTGACGGGCTTTCTTGACGCTTTTTAGAGCCCTTGTTATAAAGCGGCTCTATAAGTGTCCGTAAGTGCTTCAGCAGTCGTTTTGCTTTTACCAAAAAACTTTAGAAACATACTCAGACAGATATAAGGGGACTTAGAGTGAACAAGTCGGAACTGATTGATGCTATCGCTGCATCTGCTGATATCCCGAAAGCTGCAGCTGGCCGTGCGCTGGACGCAGTAATCGAATCCGTCACTGGCGCTCTTAAGGCTGGCGACTCTGTGGTACTGGTTGGTTTTGGTACTTTCTCTGTAACCGATCGTCCTGCCCGTATTGGTCGTAACCCACAGACCGGTAAAACGCTGGAAATTCCTGCTGCCAAAAAGCCAGGCTTCAAAGCCGGTAAAGCACTGAAAGAAGCGGTTAACTAAGTTTCTGTAACACCTTTTACCCAACCGGGTCAGGCGCACGCCAGGCTTGGCAGCGGAGCGGTAGTGCAGTCGGTGGCAACATCGATGTGTCACGCCGGGGGTCGCGGGTTCGAGCCCGGTCCGCTCCGCCAGTTACGAGAAGGCGCATCCTCGGATGCGCCTTTCTTCTATCCGGACTCTACCCACGCTCCACGGTTGCTCATTATGCAAGACCGTTTCTGGGGGAAGCATGCTGCAAAATATCAGGGACAATTCACAAGGCTGGATTGCCAAGACCATCATCGGTGTCATCGTCGCGTTAATGGCGTTGACCGGTTTCGATGCCATTTTTCAAGCCACCTCTACCAGCCTGGATGCTGCCAAGGTTAACGGTGAAGAAATCACCCAGGTTGAACTGAGCCAGGCCGTCGATATGCAACGCCGGCAGCTGCTGCAGCAGTTGGGCAAGGATTTCGACTCGTCGTTGCTGGATGAAAAAATGCTGCGTGAAGCGGCCCTCAAAGGGTTGATCGATCGCAAGCTGTTGCTGCAAGGCGCCAAAGACGCGAAGTTTTCGTTTTCTGAAGCCGCTTTGGACCAAGTCATTCTGTTGACTCCTGAATTTCAGGAAGACGGCAAATTCAGCCCTGAGCGTTTCGACCAGGTGATCCGTCAACTGGGTTACGGTCGCTTGCAGTTCCGTAACATGCTGGGCGAAGAAATGCTGATTGGTCAGCTGCGTGCCGGTCTGGCGGGCAGTGGTTTCGTGACCGACGAACAGGTGAATGCGTTCGCCCGTCTTGAGAAACAAACCCGTGATTTCGCTTCGCTGAACATCAAGGCCGACCCGGCTGCGGTGAAACTGAGCGATGACGAAATCAAGGCTTACTACGACGAGCACGCCAAGGAATTCATGACCCCTGATCAGGTCGTGATCGACTATATCGAGTTGAAGAAATCTTCTTTCTTTGACCAGGTAGCCGTGAAGGATGATGAGCTTCAAGCGTTGTATCAAAAGGAAATCGCCAACCTGGCCGAACAGCGCCGCGCTGCGCATATCCTGATCGAAGTGAACGACAAGGTCAGCGACGAGCAGGCCAAAGCCAAGATCGCCGAGATTCAGCAGCGTCTGGCCAAAGGTGAAAGCTTCGAAGCTCTGGCCAAGGAGTTCTCCCAGGATCCGGGTTCGGCTGCCAATGGCGGTGACCTGGGCTTCGCAGGCCCTGGTGTTTACGATCCTGTGTTCGAAACGGCTGTTTACGGGTTGAAGCAGGACCAGGTTTCGGAGCCGGTACGCACCAGCTTCGGTTATCACCTGATCAAGCTGCTGGGTGTTGAAGCACCTGAAGTGCCGAGCTTTGCCAGCCTGAAAGACAAGCTGACCCATGACCTGAAAACCCAGCAGGTTGAACGCCTGTTTGTCGATGCAACCAAGCAATTGGAAGACTCGGCATTTGAAGCGTCCGATCTGGCTCAGCCAGCTCAAGAGCTTAAGCTGACTGTGCATACCTCTGCGCCATTTGGTCGCGAGGGCGGCGAGGGTGTCACCGCCAATCGCGCTGTGATTCAGGCCGCATTCAGCACCGAAGTGATGGATGAGGGCGCGAACAGTACAGCCCTGGAGCTGGACCCTGAGACCGTAGTGGTGTTGCGCGTCAAGGAGCACAGCAAGCCTGAGCAGTTGCCGCTGGAGGCTGTTGCCTCGAGCATTCGTGCGCAACTGGTCAAGGAGCACGCCAGTGCTGCGGCCAAAGCCCGTGCCGAAGAAATCATCAAAGAGCTGCGCGATGGCAAGCTGCCGTTGAACCAGCCGGTTGATGGTCAGGCGTGGAAGGTCCAGGAAGCGGTTGCCCGTGGTCAGGAAGGTATTGATCCTGCCGTGCTGCAAGCGGTATTCCGCATGCCGAAACCTGCAGCCAAGGACAAGCCGACATTCAGCAGTGTCACCCTGGCAGATGGCACTGTGGTTGTATTGCGTTTGAACGGCGTCAACGATGCAGTAGCGCCGACTGAAGAAGAGAAAGCGTCGTATCGCCGCTTCCTCGCTTCGCGTGTTGGCCAGCAAGACTTTGCTGCCTACCGCAAGCAGTTGGAAAACGAAGCCAAGGTTGAGCGCTACTAAGTTCAGCCTGCTTCGCTAAAAATGGCCGCTCATTGAGCGGCCATTTTTTTGCGCCGGTTTTTTTGTGGGAGCGGGCTTGCTCGCGATGGCATCCATGCGCTCTGTCTGGCGTATCGCGTCGTTTGTTTCGCGGGCAAGCCCGCCCCCACAGATCATCTCCCAGAGATTGTCGCGAGGCAAAAAAACGCCCGATGCAATCTCTGCACCGGGCGTTTTTGAGTAGCGCTTGTAACGAAGGGTTTACTCTTCGAGGCTGCCCATGGCGGTAGTGTTGAAGCCACCGTCTACGTACATGATTTCGCCGCTGATGCCCGATGCCAGATCCGAGCACAGGAAGGCGCCGGCATTGCCGACTTCGTCGATGGTCACGTTGCGACGCAGTGGCGTCTGCGCTTCGTTGGCCGCCAGCATTTTGCGGAAGTTCTTGATGCCCGACGCTGCCAGGGTACGGATCGGGCCTGCCGATACGCAGTTAACGCGAGTACCCTCAGGGCCCAGGCTGCCTGCCAGGTAACGTACACCGGCTTCCAGGCTGGCCTTGGCCATGCCCATCACGTTGTAGTTAGGCATGGTGCGCTCGGCGCCCAGGTAGGACAGGGTCAGCAGGCTGCCGTTGCGACCTTTCATCATCGGGCGACCAGCCTTGGCCAGGGCCACGAAGCTGTAGGCGCTGATGTCGTGAGCGATGCGGAAGCCTTCACGGGTGGTGGCGTCGGTGAAATCGCCATCCAGCTGGTCGCCAGGAGCGAAACCTACGGAGTGAACGATGCAGTCCAGACCGTCCCACTTCTTGCTCAGGTCTTCGAAGACCTTGGCGATTTCTTCATCGCTGGCAACGTCGCAAGGGAAGCACAGCTCAGGGTTCGAACCCCAGCCTGCGGCGAATTCTTCAACACGACCTTTCAGCTTTTCGTTCTGATAAGTGAAAGCCAGCTCGGCGCCTTCACGGTGCATGGCGGCAGCAATGCCAGAAGCGATGGACAATTTGCTAGCGACACCAACGATCAGTACGCGCTTACCGGTGAGAAAACCCATGTGTTGTTCCTCTATCAGGTTAATCGACAGCCACTGGTGCCAAAAAGGCGGCTTCCAGCAGCTGTTGTGTATATGGATGTTGCGGTGAGGCAAAGATACTTTGCGCATCACCCTGTTCGACCACTTGGCCATGCTTGACCACCATCAATTGGTGGCTCAGCGCTTTGACGACAGCCAGGTCATGGCTGATAAACAAATACGTCAGGTTGTGCCTGGCTTGCAGTGAGCGCAGCAGTTCAACAACCTGGCGTTGTACTGTGCGGTCCAGCGCAGAGGTTGGCTCGTCCAGCAATATCAACTCCGGCTTTAACACCAGTGCGCGGGCAATGGCGATTCTTTGCCGTTGTCCGCCTGAAAACTCGTGAGGGTAACGGTGCCGGGTTTCCGGATCCAGACCTACTTCTCGCAAGGCTTCAATAATTGCACTTTCCTGTTCCGCTTCGGTGCCCATACGGTGAATGCGCAACCCTTCACCGACAATCTCGCTGACGCTCATGCGCGGGCTGAGACTGCCAAACGGGTCCTGGAATACCACCTGCATTTCCCGTCGCAATGGCCTGACTTCTTTCTGTGACAGACAGTCTAGCCGTTTGCCTTCAAAGCTGATCAGGCCCTTGCTGGCAATCAGACGCAAAATCGCCAGGCCCAGCGTTGATTTGCCCGATCCGCTTTCACCCACAATTCCCAGGGTCTGCCCCTGGGGCAAGCTGAAATTGATACCGTCCACCGCTTTCACGTAATCGACGGTCTTGCGCAGCAGGCCTTTCTTGATCGGGAACCATACCTTCAGGTCCTCGACTTGCAGCAATGGCGGACCGGCAATGGTGCTGGCCGGGCCTCCGCTGGGCTCTGCGCTGAGCAGTTCCCGGGTGTAAGGATGCTGCGGCGAACGGAACAGCTGCTCGCACGATGCTTGTTCGACGATTAAACCGCGCTGCATGACACATACGCGATGCGCAATTCTTCGTACAAGGTTCAAATCGTGACTGATCAGTAACAACGACATGCCCAGGCGGGCTTGCAGATCCTTGAGTAAGTCGAGGATTTTAAGCTGAACGGTCACGTCCAGGGCGGTGGTAGGTTCGTCGGCAATCAGCAGTTCGGGTTCATTGGCCAGGGCCATGGCGATCATCACGCGCTGTCTCTGACCCCCTGAGAGCTCGTGTGGCAGCGCCTTGAGGCGTTTGTGAGGCTCGGGTATGCCTACCAGCTCCAGAAGCTCCAGGGTGCGCAGGGTAGCGGCCTTGCCGGTGATCCCCTTGTGAATGCCGAGCACCTCATTGATTTGTTTTTCAATGCTGTGCAGCGGGTTCAGGGAGGTCATGGGCTCCTGAAAAATCATCGCAATGCGGTTGCCGCGAATGTTGCGCAGCTTTTTCTCGTCCACGCTGAGCAAATCCTCGCCGCCGTAGGCGATGCTGCCGCTGGGGTGGCGTGCAAGGGGGTAGGGCAGCAACCTGAGGATCGAGTGCGCGGTCACGGATTTGCCCGAACCGCTTTCGCCCACCAGGGCCAGGGTTTCGCCGCGCCTGATATCAAAACTGACGCCTTGCACCACCCGCTGCGGTGTGTCACCCGCTACAAACTCGACGCTGAGGTCGCGCACTTCGATCAGATTGTCCTGCGTCATCTTATTTCCTCGGGTCGAAGGCATCGCGAGCGGACTCACCGATAAACACCAGCAGGCTGAGCATGATGGCCAGCACTGCGAATGCACTGATGCCCAGCCAGGGCGCTTGCAGGTTGGACTTGCCCTGGGCCACCAGTTCGCCCAGCGACGGCGCGCCCGGGGGCAGGCCGAAGCCCAGGAAGTCCAGGGCAGTGAGGGTGCCGATGGCGCCAGTGAGGATAAACGGCATAAAGGTCATGGTGGAGACCATGGCGTTGGGCAGGATGTGGCGGTACATGATGGCCATGTCCTGCATGCCCAGGGCGCGGGCGGCGCGCACATACTCCAGATTGCGCCCACGCAGGAATTCGGCGCGCACGACGTCCACCAGGCTCATCCACGAGAACAGCAGCATGATGCCCAGCAGCCACCAGAAATTGGGCTGCACAAAACTGGCGAGAATGATCAGCAGGTACAACACGGGCAAGCCTGACCAGATTTCCAGAAAGCGCTGACCGGCCAGGTCGACCCAGCCACCATAAAAGCCCTGCAAGGCCCCGGCGATCACGCCGATGATGGAGCTCAGTACCGTCAGGGTCAGGGCGAACAGCACCGATATGCGAAAGCCATAAATCACTCGGGCCAGCACGTCGCGGCCCTGGTCGTCGGTGCCCAGCCAGTTCTCGGCGGAGGGCGGTGCAGGGGCAGGGACTTTCAGGTCGTAGTTGATGCTTTGATAGCTGTAGGGGATGGGTGGCCACACAACCCAGGCATCTTTCTTGGCCAGCAGTTCACGGATATACGGGCTTTTGTAGTTGGCTTCGAGGGGGAATTCACCGCCGAAGTCGGTCTCTGGATAGCGCTTGAGCGCCGGGAAATACCACTCCCCGTCGTAATTGATCACCAAGGGTTTGTCGTTGGCAATGAACTCGGCGTTCAGGCTGAGCCCGAACAGCACCAGGAAGATCCACAGCGACCACCAGCCACGCTTGTTGGCTTTGAAACGGGCAAAACGGCGTCGATTGAGGGGGGATAGCTTCATCTCAATGCTCCCTGCTTTCAAAGTCGATACGCGGATCGACCAGGGTGTATGAGAAGTCACCGATCAGCTTCACCACCAGCCCGACCAGCGTAAAGATAAACAGGGTGCCGAAGACAACCGGGTAGTCGCGATTGATAGCAGCCTCGAAACTCATCAGGCCCAGGCCATCGAGGGAGAAAATCACTTCGACCAGCAGTGAGCCGGTAAAGAAAATTCCGATAAAGGCCGACGGGAAACCGGCAATAACCAGCAGCATGGCATTGCGGAATACATGGCCATAGAGCACCCGGTGGTTGGTCAGGCCCTTGGCTTTGGCAGTGACGACATACTGTTTGTTGATCTCGTCGAGAAAGCTGTTTTTGGTCAGCAGGGTCATGGTGGCGAAGTTGCCGATAACCAGTGCCGTAACGGGCAAAGCCAGATGCCAGAAGTAATCGAGAATCTTGCCGCCCAAGCTCAGTTCGTCAAAGTTGTTGGACGTCAGGCCGCGCAGGGGGAACCAGTCCAGGTAACTGCCCCCGGCAAACAGCACGATCAGCAGGATGGCAAACAGAAAGGCCGGGATGGCGTAGCCGATGATGATCAGTGAACTGGTCCAGACATCAAAGTGGCTGCCGTGTCGCGTGGCCTTGGCGATCCCCAGGGGGATCGACACCAGGTACATGATCAGGGTGCTCCACAACCCCAGCGAGATGGAGACCGGCATTTTCTCCTTGATCAGGTCGATGACCTTGGCGTCGCGGAAGAAGCTTTCGCCGAAGTCCAGTCGGGCGTAGTTTTTAATCATGATCCACAGGCGTTCCGGCGCCGACTTGTCGAAACCGTACATCTTTTCGATTTCCTTGATCAGTTCCGGATCCAGCCCTTGGGCGCCACGGTAGTTGGAGCCAGCCACCGATACTTCCGAACCACCACCGGCGATGCGGCTGGTGGCGCCGTCAAAGCCTTCGAGCTTGGCGATCATCTGTTCAACCGGGCCGCCGGGGGCCGCCTGGATAATGATGAAGTTAATCAACAGAATCCCGAACAATGTCGGAATGATCAGCAGCAGTCGCCTGAAAATATAAGCCAGCATTTAAGGCTCCTGGCTTGCGCTTGAAGGTTTGGTAGAGGGCGCAGGTTTTGCGTCAGGTTTGGCCCACCAGGTGTTGGTGCCGATATCGTATTTGGGCGTAACTTCGGGATGGCCGATATGGTTCGAGTAGGCCACGCGCCAGGTTTTGATATGCCAGTTGGGGATCACGTAGAAGCCCCACTGCAACACACGGTCTAGCGCCCTGGCATGGTTGATCAGGCTTTGCCGTGACTCGGCGTTGATCAGGCCCTCGGTCAACTGGTCGATGGCCGGGTCCTTGAGGCCGATAAAGTTTCGGCTGCCGGGTTTGTCGATACTTTGTGATTCCCAGTACTCGCGCTGCTCGCTGCCGGGTGAGCTGGACTGCGGGAAGCTGCCGACAATCATGTCGTAATCCCTTGAGCGCAGGCGGTTGAGGTATTGGGAGGTGTCGACCCGGCGAATCTGCAAATCGATGCCCAGGTCGCTGAGGTTGCGCTTGAACGGCAGAAGGATGCGCTCGAATTCGGTTTGTGCCAGCAAGAATTCGATCTTCACCGGCTTGCCCTGGGCGTCGACCATCTTGTCATCGACGATGCGCCAGCCGGCGTCTTGCAGCAGTTGGTAGGCGCGGCGCTGTTGCTCGCGAATCATGCCGCTGGCGTCGGTGACGCTGGGTTTGAACACCTGGCTGAACGCCTGCTCGGGAATCTGGCCGCGCAAGGGCTCCAGAATGGCCAGTTCAGCTTCGGTCGGCGGCGCCTTGGCGGCCATTTCCGAGTTTTCGAAGTAGCTGCCAGTGCGCGCATAGGCACCGTTGAACAGTTGCTTGTTGGCCCATTCAAAGTCGAACAGCAGGCTTAGCGCCTCGCGTACACGCACATCCTGGAACATTGGCCTGCGCAGGTTGAAGACAAATCCCTGCATGCCTGTTGGATTGTGGTTGCGGATTTCTTCTTTTTTCAGGCGGCCCTGAGTAAATGCCGGAGAGTTGTAGGCTCCGGCCCAGTTTTTGGCGCTGATCTCCAGCCAGTAATCAAACTGACCGGCCTTGAGGGCTTCGAAGGCAACGCTGTTGTCGCGAAAGTAATCGACCGTGATGGCATCAAAATTGTACAGGCCCTTGTTGATGGGCAGGTCCTTGCCCCAATAGTCCTTGTTGCGCTCGTAGCGGATCGAGCGCCCGGGCTTGATCTCGGCGATGGTGTAGGGGCCGCTGCCGGGAGGGATTTCCAGGTTGCCCTTGTTGAAGTCGCGGGTTTCCCACCAGTGCTTGGGCAGAACCGGGAGCTGGCCAAGGATTAGCGGCAGTTCACGGTTTTTGTTGTGCTTGAAGGTGAATTTCACTTGCAGCGGGTTTTCCGCGATGGCCTGGTCGACATCGCTGTAATAACCCTTGTACAGCGGCGAGCCACTTTTCATCAGGGTATCGAAGCTGAACACGACATCTTCGGCGCGAATCGGATGGCCATCGCTGAACTTCGCTTCCGGGCGCAGGTAAAACCGCACCCAGCTGTTATCCGGGGCTTTCTCGATTTTCCCGGCAATCAGGCCGTAGGACGTAAAAGGCTCGTCGAGGGTTTGCCGGGCCAGGGTATCGAAGGTCAGATCAATGTCGTCGGCTGGCACGCCTTTATTGATAAACGGGTTGAGGCTGTCAAAGCTGCCCAGCGCAGACTTGCGAAAGGTACCGCCCTTGGGGGCTTGCGGGTTGACGTAGTCGACATGCTTGAAGTCGGCAGGATATTTCGGCGGCTCGTCATAGAGGGTCAAGGCATGCTGGGGAGCGGCCATGGCCGTGCAGGCAAAACCGGCAAACAACAAGCTGGCAAGGGGCTTTAGCCATGTACGCAAAGGCATCATTGTTTTTTCTCCGTAGGCTTAAGCCACCACGCGCTGAGGCCCAGGGTGTAGGGCGGCGTAGTCACAAAGGCGAACCGGTTGCGGTACGCCAGGCGGTGATAGTTCAGATACCAGTTGGGAATGATGTAGTGCTGCCAAAGCAACACGCGGTCCAGGGCCTGGCCGGCAGACAATTGCTCGTCGCGGGTCCGTGCGGCCAGCAGGCGCTCGAGCAGTTGGTCCACCACCGGGCTGGCTACCCCTGCATAGTTTTTGCTGCCCTTGACGTTGGCCTGGCTGGAGTGGAAGTACTGCCACTGTTCAAGGCCGGGGCTCAGGGTCTGGTCAAGGGTCATCAGGATCATGTCAAAGTCGAACTGGTCCAGGCGCTGCTTGTATTGCGCGCGATCCACGGTGCGCAGCCGGGCATCGACGCCAATGCTGGCCAGGTTCTCCACATAGGGTTGCAGGATGCGCTCAAGGTTCGGGTTTACCAGTAATATTTCGAAACGCAGGGGTTTGCCTTCACTATTGACCAGGCGCTGGTCCGACAGTTTCCAGCCGCTTTCATCCAGCAGTGCCAGTGCCTGGCGCAGAGTTGCGCGGGGGATGCCGCGGCCGTCGGTTTGCGGCAAGGTAAAGGCCTGGTTGAACAGTTCGGGCGGTAGTTGGCTGCGCCAGGGTGACAGCATCAGCCACTCATGCCCCTGGGGAATGCCGCTGGCCGAGAATTCGCTGTTGGGGTAATGGCTCACGGCGCGCTGGTAGGCGCCGTTGAACAGGGTGCGGTTGGTCCATTCAAAATCAAACATAAGGCCCAGGGCCTCACGGGTTTTGTTTTGCGCAAAGGTGGCGCGGCGACTGTTCATAAACAGCCCCTGGGTTTGTGTCGGGATCTGGTGGGTAATTTCGGCCTTGATCACATCGCCGCGGCGTACCGCCGGGAAGTTATAGCCATTGGCCCAGTTCTTGGCCTGGTGCTCGATGTAAATGTCGAACTCGCGGGCCTTGAACGCCTCGAAGGCGACATCGCTGTCGCGGTAGAACTCCACTTCAACCCGGTCGAAGTTGTATTTGCCGCGGTTGACCGGCAGGTTGGCGCCCCACCAGTTCTTGACGCGCTCAAAGACCAATTGGCGCCCGGGGGTAACCCGGGTAATGCGATAGGGGCCGCTACCCAGCGGTGGCTCGAAGGTGGTGGCTTTGAAGTCGCGCTTTACCCAGTAATGCTGGGGCAACACGGGCAGTTCGCCCAGGCGCAAAATCAGCAACGGGTTGCCTGAGCGCTTGAAGACAAAACGAATTCGTTTGGGGCCCAGGATATCGACCCGCTGGACTTCCTGAAGATTGGTGCGGTACTGCGGATGACCTTCTTTTAGTAACAGGTCGTAGGAGAAGGCAACATCGTAGGCAGTGATCGGCGTCCCATCATGAAAGCGGGCTTCGGGTCGCAGGTTAAAGACGACCCAGCTGCGGTCCTCGTTGTACTCCACTGATTGAGCGATCAAACCATAGCTGGATGTTGGCTCATCGCCGGAGGGGGCATATTGGCCCGTACCGGCCATCAGGGTTTCGTTGAGTTCATTGACCCCGTACTGCAGGAAGTTGGGAGTCGAAACCGGGCTGGTGCCTTTGAAGGTGTAGGGGTTGATCGTGTCGAACGTGCCGAACGCCATGACCTTCAAGGTGCCGCCCTTGGGGGCGTCAGGGTTTACCCAGTCGAAATGGGTAAAGGTGGCGGGGTACTTGAGTGTGCCGAACTGCGCATAACCGTGGCTTTCGCTCAGGTTTGCGCTGGCGGTGAAGCTCAAGGCCAGGCAGATAAATAGCGTAAGGAGGGGACGCGTCAAGTCAGAGATCCGATCCAGGCATTGGGCTTAAGGTTTCCGTACAGTAACAGCTTGTATCTGTAGGAAAAAGGCCACGCTGGTAAGCACGACCGGCAAGCTGCGGCCTACTTTTGTGTAGGAATCAGCTTGCCCGCGGGGATGTCAGCGCTGTGCTTATCGGGGTTTGGAAACGGTCAGCATTTGCCCCGGCTTGAGGGCTTTTGCGCTGTTTGGATTCCAGCGCTTGAGATGCTGCATTTCAACGTTGAAACGCTTGGCCACCATATACAGCGAGTCGCCTTTCTGGACCTTGTATTGGGTCGGCTTTTTGCCCGAGGGCTTGCGTGTGTCCTGCATCACCAGGACCTGGCCGGCCTTGAGGTTGTTGCCGCTGAGCTTGTTCCAGTGTTGCAAGTCTTTGACATTGACCTTGTTGGCCTTGGCAATCAGGGTCAGGTTGTCGCCGCTCTTGACCCGGTACTTGCGGTTCAGGCGAGCTGGGGATGTGCTTGCAACCTTGTCAAATACCGGCTTGTTGGGGCGCAGACTGACCAGTTGGTCGGAGCTGAGATTGGACAGGCTGGCAGTCAACAGCTGGGCTTTGGCCGTAGGTACCAGCAGATGCTGGGGGCCATCGGTGGTGGCGCGCTGTTTGTAGGCCGGATTGAGCTGGAACATTTCGTCTTCGTCGATTTCGGCCAGGGCTGCCACGCGGGACAGGTCCATGGACTGTTTGATCTCGACCATTTCGAAGTAGGGTTCGTTGGCGATCGGGTTCAGGTTGATGCCGTAGGCTTCAGGGGCCAGAACCACTTGTGACAGGGCCAGCAGTTTTGGCACGTAGTCTTTGGTTTCCTGCGGCAGTGGCAGGTTCCAGTAGTCGGTCGGCAGGCCGAGCTTTTCGTTGCGCTCGATGGCCCGGCTGACGGTACCTTCGCCAGCGTTGTAGGCCGCCAGGGCCAGCAGCCAGTCGCCGTTGAACATGTCATGCAGACGGTTCAGGTAGTTCAGGGCTGCCAGCGTCGAGGCGGTAATGTCACGGCGACCATCGTAGGCACGGGTTTGACGCAGGTTGAAGTAGCGGCCTGTCGACGGAATGAACTGCCAGAGCCCGACCGCATTTGCATGGGAATACGCCATTGGGTTGTAGGCGCTTTCAATGGCTGGCAGCAGGGCCAGTTCCAGCGGCATATTGCGTTCTTCGAGGCGCTCTACAATGTAGTGGATATAAAGGCTGCCGCGCTCGCCCGCATTCTCGAGAAACGACGGGTTGCTCGCAAACCACAGGCGCTGTTGTTCAATTCGGGGGTTGACGTTCTGGCCGTCCTGCAACTTGAAACCCTGGCGCATGCGCTCCCACACATCTTGAGGGGGGAGGGGGCTGGGCTTCTGGCTGAGCCAGAGTGGATCCTGGGGAATGCGTTTGGCGATTTTAAGGCTGGCCCGCTCCGTGGTCTGCGCCGAATGATCCATGGACTGGCAGCCCGCGAGCGTGGCGCAGACAGCCACCGCAATGGCTTTGACCATGCGCGTCAATGCGTCTGAATTGATGGAGTTACCTTTAAATGACGACATTGTTTTGAAAAAAGTCAGGAAAAAATGTCGGGGGATTCTAGAAAGCAGGGGGGGCGCGGTCAACTGTTGAGAATTTTTGTTCTGACCGCGGCCGGTTTTAGAACCTGTCTTTCCAGCTGCGCAGGCTGGCGAAGACCGCACTGGGCGAGTCGTTGTCGCGGGAGTTCCACTCGTCAGCTTTTTCTTTAACAGATGTTTCGTGGACTCGCAGAAAGGGATTTGTGCGTAGTTCCAGTGCCATAGATGATGGCAAGCTGATACGACCTTCAGCCCGCCACTGCGTGACTTGCGCTACACGCGCGGCAATATCCGGGTTGTTCGGTTCCACGGCCTGGGCGAAGCGCAGGTTGCTCAAGGTGTATTCGTGGGTGCAGTACACGCCGGTGTGGGCGGGCAGCGCGGCCAGGCGAGTCAGGGAGTGATGCATCTGTTCCGGGGTGCCCTCGAACACTCGGCCACAACCCGCGGCGAACAGGGTGTCGCCACAGAACAGCAGGGGCGCCGTCAGGTCTTGGTGATAGTAGGCGATATGCCCAAGCGTATGGCCGGGTACCAGCAGGATCTGGAACTCCAGGCCCAGTACCTCGATGCGGTCGCCGTCGTTGAGTGCCACTTGTCGGGCCGGTATGGTCTCAAGCGCCGGCCCCCAGACCTTCGCGTTAGTGTGTGCGTGAAGTTGCGCGACACCGCCTACATGATCGAAATGGTGATGGGTGATCAGAATGTCGCTGAGGACCCAGTCCGGGTGCCTGGCCAGCCACTCCAGAACAGGCGCGGCATCACCCGGGTCGACCACGGCGCAGCGCTTTTGGGTAGTGTCCTGTAACAACCAGATGTAGTTGTCGTTGAAGGCGGGCAGGGCGTCGATCTGTAACATGGTGCAATTCCCAAGTGTGAAACAATGGCGCATCTTAGGGGCTGTTGACGTTTTATTGCGAGTCGCGTCGTCAGGGCTTGCGACAGATAAAGGGCGAGTTGGAGGAGCAATGACCGATAAAGCATTGGCTCAGGCTGATCCTGAGTGGCTGGCACTGATCAGTTCGGCGCGTGAGTGGCTGTCTGGCCCCCATGGGCAGTTGTTGCTCGAAGATGAGCAACGGGTGCTTGAGGACGAGCTGGGACGCTTTTTCGGCGGCTATCTGGTGCATTACGGCCCTGCTGCCGACACCCCGCCCAAGGCCCCGCAGGTTCAGCGCAACGTACGCTTGGGCGCGCCATTACCGGGTGTTGAAATCATCTGCGAAGAACAGGCCTGGCCATTGTGCGAGCACGCTGCCGACGTGGTGGTGCTGCAGCACGGGCTGGATTTCTGTCTGTCGCCCCACGGTCTGTTGCGCGAAGCGGCCAGCAGCGTACGCCCTGGCGGGCACCTGCTGATTGTCGGGATCAACCCCTGGAGCAGCTGGGGCTTGCGCCATGTCTTCGCCAAGGATGCCCTGCGCAAGGCACGCTGTATCTCACCTTCACGGGTCGCCGACTGGCTGAACCTGCTGGGCTTTGCGCTGGAGAAACGCCGCTTCGGGTGCTATCGTCCGCCGCTTGCTTCCAAAGTGTGGCAAAGCCGCTTGTCCGGCTGGGAACGCAAGGCCGGTAGCTGGCAATTGGCAGGTGGCGGCTTCTATGTATTGGTTGCTCGCAAAATGGTGGTGGGCTTGCGCCCTGTCAATCCGATGCGCCGGGAACCGATGGGCAAGCTGATTCCCTTGCAGATGGCCAAGGTCAATCGGCGCCACACAGACTCCTAAATTTATGTTGGGCCGGGTTTGCCCGGCTCAGGTGCTGGCCATTGCTGATGGTCAGGCCATAAGCAGCCTTACCTGGATAGTTTGCAATGATTGATAGCGTTGAAATGTTCACCGATGGTGCCTGCAAGGGCAATCCTGGCCCGGGTGGCTGGGGTGCCTTGCTGATCTGCCAGGGTGTCGAGAAAGAGCTCTGGGGTGGCGAGGCCAATACCACCAACAACCGCATGGAACTGATGGCCGCCATTCGCGGGCTTGAAGAGCTCAAGCGTCCGTGTGAGGTGCTGCTGGTGACTGACTCGCAGTATGTGATGAAAGGCATCACCGAGTGGATGGTCAACTGGAAAAAACGCGGCTGGAAAACCGCCTCCAAGGAGCCGGTAAAAAATGCCGACCTGTGGAAGCTGCTCGATGAGCAGGTCAGTCGTCACACCGTGAAATGGCAGTGGGTACGCGGTCACATCGGCCATCCCGGCAACGAGCGCGCCGACCAGTTGGCCAATCGTGGGGTCGATCAGGTACGGGGAATCAAGCATGCGTAGTGTTGTACTCGATACCGAAACCACCGGTATGCCGGTCACCGACGGCCACCGGGTGATCGAGATCGGTTGCGTCGAGTTGATGGGGCGCCGTTTGACCGGTCGCCATTTTCACGTGTATCTGCAACCCGACCGTGAAAGTGACGAAGGCGCCATTGGCGTCCACGGCATTACCAATGAATTCCTGGTGGGCAAGCCGCGTTTTGCTGAAGTCGCCGATGAGTTTTTCGAATTCATCAAGGGCGCACAGCTGATTATTCATAACGCTGCGTTTGACGTGGGCTTCCTCAACAACGAGTTTGCCCTGATCGGCCAGACCGATCGCGCCGACCTGACTCAGCACTGCACCATCCTCGATACCCTGGCCATGGCACGGGCCCGTCACCCGGGCCAGCGCA
This sequence comes from Pseudomonas sp. FSL R10-1339, assembly GCF_009600545.1. Classification (NCBI taxonomy): domain Bacteria; kingdom Pseudomonadati; phylum Pseudomonadota; class Gammaproteobacteria; order Pseudomonadales; family Pseudomonadaceae; genus Pseudomonas; species Pseudomonas sp. FSL R10-1339. The sequence continues at coordinate 71,470 of NZ_WIVQ01000006.1, forward strand.
ACAGCCTCGATGCGCTGTGCAAACGCTATGGTGTCGACAACTCGGGCCGTGAGCTGCACGGCGCCTTGCTCGACTCCGAGATCCTGGCCGACGTTTACCTGACCATGACCGGTGGCCAGACCAGCCTGTCGTTGGCCGGGAATGCTTCTGACGGTAATGGCTCGGGTGAGGGGTCGGGCAATCAGGCCAGCGAAATTCGCCGCCTGTCGGCGGACCGTCAACCGGGCCGGATTATTCGTGCAAGTGAAAGCGACTTGACCGAGCATGCGGCTCGACTTGAAGCCATTGCCAAATCGGCTGGCGGCCCGTCGTTGTGGGCGCAACTCCTCGACGCGAAAGGGCAGACGCTGCAGTAACCTGGCGCCTACCTGACTGCCGCTGCCGCTTATTGTCAGCGTCGACGACAGGAAAGAAGGATTTTTCATGCATCTGGTTATCAACCCCCAAGACCCTCAAGTCTCGGTACGCCTGGCCGACGAGGGTTTTGCGCCCTATGTCTGGTGCAACGATTTCAGCTTTGAAGTTCGTGCCTATGCCCGTGCCGACCGGTATAAAAAGGTCGAGCATTGGCCGCTGGAGCTGATTACGCCCTATCGCAAGTGCTACGGCATCGACCCGGATGAGTTCGCCAGCTACCGCGGTGGCAAGGGCAGCGACATCTTTATGGCGTATCTGGACAACCAGCCCGTGGGGCATGTGGTTGTAAGCACCCACTGGAACGGCTTTGCCCATGTCGATGAACTGGCCGTTATCGCGGGCGCCCGTCGCCACGGTGTGGCCAGGTCATTGCTGGAAGTGGTGAGGTTCTGGAGCCATAAAAAAAACCTGCCGGGGATCATGCTCGAGACCCAGAACAACAACCTGGGCGCCTGCCGGTTGTATGAGCGTTGCGGGTATCAGGTAGGGGGCATCGATGATTTGCGCTATCGCGGTATTGACCCACAGACCCGTGAAGTGGCTATTTTCTGGTATTTGATATTTGAGCGCAGGGATCTGTAGCAGTTGTCGAGCTCTGCGAGGCTGCGTTCGGCGGCTGCTACAGGGCTCGTGTTTTAAAGCACCACCAAGCCCTGATCCGCCAGCAATGCCTCGGCCTTTTGCCGCACAATCTCCAGCAAGGCATCCAGTGCCAGCCCGTGCCGGGTGCCTTTGCGTGTAAGCGCATAGAGCGTCACCGGGATCGCCGGTGAGATCGGGCACACATCCAGCCCGTTTGCCCTGGCACCCACTGCCGTGAACGGGTCGACCAGCGCCAGTCCTTCTCCCGCTTCGACCATGCTGCGCATCATCTGGTAACTCTGCACCTGAATCTGCACCACCGGTGCCGGACGCAAGGCTTGCAGCTTGCTGTCGAGCAGGCGGCTCAACGGGTCGTGCTGATGCAGGCCGATCATTGCCTGTCCCGCCAGCTCTTGCAGTGCGATGTATTTGTGCTTGGGTGACAACCAGCCATGAGGCGCCAGAAACTGCACCTTGCCTTGAACCAGTGGCTGAGATTCGATCCCGGATTGCTCCGATTGCTGCAGGCTCAAGCCCAGATCGCATTCGTCCATTAACAGACGGCGCACAATTTCGGCGCAAGGCTGGCTGCTCAAGGTTGTCGGGGTATCGGGAAAGCGCCGTCTGAGGGCGCCTATGCAATGAGGCAGCAGCGGTTGGGCCAGGGTTTCGCTGCAGGCTATGCGCAAGGCCGGTTCCTGATGCTGGCGCAGCTCGTTGCCCAGCTGGCGCAGAGGCTCAAGTGCCTGGTACAGCTGATTGATAAGGGGTTGCAGCACAAGGGTGTCGCGGGTGGCTTGCAGCCTCCCGCGAATACTGGCAAACAGCATAAAGCCCAATTGCTGTTCGGCTTCCTGCAGCGTTGCGTTGAGGGTGGCCGTGGGCAATTGCAGCAATTCGGCAGCATGGCCGAGGTTGCCGGTTTGCAAGATTGCTTGAATCACTTCGATGTGGCGTAGACGCATACTGGTGTCCTGTCTCGCAAATACTGATCCTTTTTGACGGCGTCTGTTGTCGTCAAAAAGGATCGTAATCATGAGGCCGGACACCAGTGCCCGGCAGATGAGGTTTCAGCGTTGCGAAGCCTGATCCGTCTCTCATCCTTTGACTTCAACCTGTACGCCCTGAGTGGCAGGTCAGGCTGCGACGACGGGCGACGGGTCGCGAACCAGAATGACACCCGACTGCACCAGCTCGAAGTTGTTGTCATCGTTCTTTTTGACACGATCGCCAATGGCCAGTTTGTAGGTCATTACGGGTTGATCGCCGGTTGCTTGTGAATCTTCAAACTCATGCACGGAATAGACGCGACCTTCCGCATCTCTTGCATGAAATTGTCCAACGAGAACTGCCGCCATTTGTAGAGAACCTCTGGAGATAAACACCCAATTTGCGGTTCTGTAGACCGTTGTTCAGCAGGGGAAGTTTAACCATGTGAAAAAAATAGTCCCCCTACTTTACAGGCTTGCAGGCCGATAGGGTGAACTGGGGTGCAAGAAAGCCGTCCGATCATCTATAACTACTCTTCCTACAGCTACTGACTCGGGGTTTTCCATGAGCAAGGTCTACAGCGTTGCAGTGTTGGTTGGCAGTTTGAGGAAGGATTCCCTCAATCGAAAAGTGGCTCAGGCTCTGGCCGAGCTGGCTCCGCCAAGCCTGAAACTGTTTATTGTCGAAATCGGTGAGCTGGCGCTTTACAACGAAGACATTGATGGTGCGTCGCCACCTGCGCCATACACGGTTTTTCGCGATCAGATCCGCCCGGCCGATGCCATCCTGTTTGTGACCCCCGAGTACAACCGCTCGGTGCCAGGGGTGTTGAAAAACGCCATTGATGTCGGTTCGCGGCCCTATGGGCAGAGTGTGTTCAGTGGCAAGCCGGGCGCGGTGATCAGCGTTTCGCCTGGGGCCATTGGTGGCTTTGGGGCTAACCATCACTTGCGCCAGTCGCTGGTGTTTCTCGATGTGCCGTGCATGCAGCAGCCTGAGGCCTATCTGGGAGGAGCCGGTGATGCGTTTGATGCATCCGGTAAACTGTCGGATAAAACCCGACCGTTTTTGCAGAAATTTATCGATCAGTTTGCCGGGTGGGTAGAGCGCTAGGACTACAGCAGTCGCAAGCCGCAAGTCAGAAACTTGCAGCTTGCAGCTATCAACCTGCAGCTATCAGCTGCTCTGCGGCATCTCGCCCTTGGCCAGGCGCTGGTTGATATCGCTAATCACTGCGGGCAGGTCGCTGATGGTGTCGATCAGATAGTGGGGGCGAGAGCCGGCGAACAGGGCGTGAATGCGGTTGCGTTCGCTGTCCAGGGTTGCCGGGGCCAGTGCCTTGTAATGTTCCCAGGTCAGGCCCAGGGCGTTGCCCGAGCACACCAGCGCCACGGTCCACATGCCGGCGCGGCGACCTTCAAGAATGCCCGGTACGGTGTCGTCGATCTTGACGCAGGCACCCACATCATCAATGCCCAGCGCGATCACGTTGGCCAGTGCCTGGGCCGGCCAGGGGCGACCGTTAGGGACTTCATCGGTGGCCACGACGTGGTCGGCCACATAGCCATTGGTGGCGGCCAGTTCAACCACTTTGGCCATGACCTGCGCGGGGTAGCCCGAGCAGGAACCGATCTTGATACCTTGCTCACGCAGTTGGGCAATGGTGTCCAGTGCGCCGGGAATCAGGGCCGAATGCTCGGCGATCTTTTCGATCTGCAGCGGCATAAAGCGCTCATAAATCGCGGTGACGTCATCGTCGGTCGGTGCACGGCCAAACACTTTTTTATAGCGCTCGGTTATCTGCGGCTGATCACACAGGGTACGAATGTGGTCCCACTTGCCCATGCCCATCGGCCCGCGAGCTTCTTCGATGGACACCTGCACGTCAAACTCGGCAAAGGCTTCGACAAAAATCTGGGTTGGGGCGAACGAGCCGAAATCGACCACGGTGCCGGCCCAGTCGAGGATGGCGGCTTGCAGCTTGCTCGGGTTGGTGTAGTTCATGTCTGTTAATCCTGTAAGAGCGGGCTGTGCCGCACGATATAAATAGGGTTGTTCTAGCCTGTTCCTGCACCATCAAATATCGAAGACTTCCATTTCCTGCAGCACCTGGCCTATGGCGTCTACGGCTGCCTGCATCTCGGCCTGATTGACGTGGCCGATGCAGCCCACACGAAAAGTCTCAACCTGGGTCAATTTACCCGGATACAGGATGAAACCCTTGGCCTTGACCCGCTCGTAGAACTCCTTGAACTGATAGCGGGGGTCTTTTGGCGCATGGAAGGTGACGATAATCGGCGCCTGGATAGCCTCGGGCAGAAAACTGCTAATGCCCAGTTTGGCCATGCCGTCGAGCAGGGCCTGGCAGTTGTTGGCGTAACGCTGATGGCGGGCAGGCAAGCCGCCTTCTTCGTTGTATTGCAGCAGTGCCTCGTGCAGGGCGGCTACCACATGGGTCGGCGGGGTAAAGCGCCATTGTCCGGTTTTGCTCATGTAAACGTGCTGATCGTGCAGGTCCATTGCCAGTGAATGGCTGTTACCGGCGGCATTGCCCAGGGCTTCTTTGCGGGCGAATACAAAGCCCATGCCGGGCACACCTTCGAGGCATTTGCCGGAGGCAGCGATCAATGCATCAAAAGGGACTTGCCGGGCATCGATCGGCAGGGCACCGAAGGAACTCATGGCATCGATGATCAGGCGTTTGCCGTGCTGAGCGATCACTGCGGCAATGTCGGGCAGCGGGTTAAGGATGCCGGTGCTGGTTTCGCAGTGGATCAACGCCACGTGGGTGATGCTCGGGTCTGCATGCAGCAGGCGGTCGACGTCTGCCGCCGTGGTGGGCTCGTCTTCAGCGGTTTCAAAGGTGCTGTAGCGACGGTCCAGCACTTCGCAGATTTTCGCCAGGCGTTTGCCGTACGCACCGTTGATCAGCACCAGTACATTGCCATCCCGTGGTACCAGGGTGCCGATGGCGGCTTCGACGGCAAAGGTGCCGCTGCCTTGCAGGGGCACGCAGTGATGGCTGTCGGCGCCGTTGATAATGGCCAGCAGTTGCTGGCACAGGCTGGCAGTCAGCTGGTTGAAGCTGTCATCCCATGAGCCCCAGTCAACCATCATCGCCTGGCGGGTACGCGCCGAGGTGGTCAGTGGGCCAGGGGTCAGCAGGATCGGCGCGGCAGTACTCATTCTGAATTCCTCACAAGCATGGGATGGCTACTTGGTACAGGACATAAATTGCAGTTTGTGTTGATATCAATCAAATTGTTTGTTGTTATGCCTGCCATCAGTGAGGCTTATAAATGAATTTATTCCAGCTCCGTGCGTTTGATGCCGTGGCCCGCGAGGGCAGTTTTACCCGGGCTGCGGCCCGGCTGTTTATCAGCCAGCCGGCGGTGACCGGGCATATCAAGGCGCTTGAGGAGCACTACCAGATCACCTTGCTGCGGCGTACGGCGCGGCGGGTGGAGTTGACTGAAGAAGGCACCAAGCTGGCGGCCATCACCCGGGCCATGTTCGGTTTGGTGGATGAAGCGCAGGTCATGCTGGAGGCCAACCGCCAGTTGCTCACCGGGCGACTTGAGGTGGCGGCCGATGGTCCGCATCTGGTGATGCCGATGCTGGCAAGCCTGCGCGCACGTTATCCGGGGGTTACCGTGAATTTGCGCCTGGGCAACGCTCAGGAAACCCTGGCGGCGTTGCTGTCGGAGCATGCCGATGTGGCGGTGCTGACCGAAGTGGAGCCGCGCAAGGGCCTGGCCTTGCGTGCGCTTAACGAGTCACGGATTTGTGCGCTGGTTCCCGCCAACCACCCGTGGCTGGCCTTGCCTGATGGCATCGCGATCGGGCAACTGGATCAGGTGATCATGGTGCTGCGTGAACCAACCTCGATTACCCGTCGCACTTTCGACAATGCCTGTGAGCAGGCTGGAGTCAATCCACGGGTATTACTGGAACTGGACAGCCGGGAGGCGGTGACTGAAGCCGTCGCTGCGCAGTTGGGTGTGGGCATTGTGTCGTCGGTGGAAGTCAGTCATGACCCCCGCGTGCGTGCGGTACCGATCAACGGCGCGGGGCTGGTCAACCTGCATATGCTCGGCTGTATGGAACGGCGGGCCGAGTTGCGGTTGATCAAGGCGTTTATGGAGCTGGCGGTGTGATTTGTGCGGGGATAACACGCGTAGCAGCTGCTACGAATGGTGTGTTACAGGTCTGCCCGCACAATCTCCAGAAACGTTGCCACTACCCGCCGTGAGCTCTGCTCCTGCAGGCACACCAGGGTTTCGGTCAGGCGCCTTTTGCAGTCGATGATGGGCAGGGCGCACACCCGGGAGTCCGAGCCAAACTCCGCCGCCGATACCACCCCCACGCCAATCCCGACCACCACTGCTTCACGCGCCGCTTCACGACCCTCTACCTGGATCGCGGCGCGGATGCGCAGGCCGGCCTGGCTCATTTCTTCTTCCAGGGTTTGCCGGGTTACCGAACCGACTTCGCGCAATACCAGCGGTGTGTCATCCAGGTCGGCCAGGCAGATCGAACGGCGGCTTGCCCAAGGGTGCGTGCGTGCTACAAACGCCACCATCGGGTCGCTGCGCAAGGGCACGCTCAGCAGCCGGTCATCATTCACATCGCGCCCCAGCAGGGCCAGGTCTGCCTGGTAGTTGAACAGCCGCGCCAGACATTCGTCGGTGTTGCCTGTTTCGATTTTTACCGTGATCCCGGGGTAGCGCTGGCAAAAGCGGGCGATTTGCGGCAACACATGAACAGGGGCGTCCACGGCCAGGATCAGGCTCCCGGTTTGCAGGGCCTGGGAGTCCTGCAGTAACTCCTGGGCCTCGGCCTGTACCCCGAACAGGCGCTGGGTGATGCTCAGCAACCGCTCACCCAGGTCGGTAAGGCGCACCGAGCGCTTGTTGCGGTGGAACAGCAACACCCCGAAGCGTTCTTCAAGTTTTCTGACCTGATCGGAGATGGCCGGCTGGCTTAAAAACAGACGTTCGGCAGCCCGTGTGAAACTGCCGTGAACGGCGACGGCATGAAAGGCCTTCAACTGCGCATGGGAAACTGACATTGAAAAACCTCTTACAAGCTGAGCTTATGAGTGAAATACGATAAATCGATTTTACCTATTAGTCAGTAATTGCTTTGATCGACCTCAGCCCGGCGTTATGTCCTCGATAACGGTGGGTCGCGACACACTGATGTGCAGCCCCTAACTCCAACAAAAAACGGGCCGTTCAGGGTGTGTCTGTCAAATACGGCTCTTGTCTGAAGGGCGGTATTGAAGTGCTCAACACAATAAAAAAACAGGCGTTCTCTTCTGATTCTGCCGGCACATTCCACCTCTGAGGTCAGACCCGACATGAACAACTCCTTTGCCACCATCAAGCGCTGGCGCGTGCAGATTTTTGCCATCACCTGGCTGGCCTACGCGGCCTTTTACTTCACTCGCAAAGCCTTTTCCGTGGCCAAACTGGGGATTGCTGATGACCCCGGCTTTCATCTGGACAAGATGGCAATGGCCAACCTCGATGCCATCTACCTGGCAGCCTACGCCGTAGGGCAATTTACCTGGGGCATTCTCGCCGATCGCTTCGGCCCGCGGGTTGTGGTGCTGGGCGGCTTGATCATCTCTGCACTGGCGGCGTTGGTGATGGGCACTTACGCCACCTTGCCGATCTTTGCCACCTGCATGCTGATCCAGGGTCTGGCGCAATCCACCGGCTGGTCGGGGCTGTGCAAAAACATCGGCAGCTTTTTCCCGGCGCAGCAACGTGGTCGGGTGCTGGGACTGTGGAGTTCGTGCTACGCCTTTGGCGGGCTGGTGGCCTCACCCTTTGCCGGGTGGTGGGCGTATACGCTGATCGGCAGCTGGCATGCGGCGTTTATTTCCAGCGCGGCGGTGGTGGCGCTGGTGGCGGTGCTGTTCTTTATCTTCCAGCGCAATACGCCGCAAGATGTCGGCCTGCCGGCGGTTGAGCCCGAGCCGCCAATGAGCGCCGATGAAATCGCTGCCGAAAAGCGCATCAGCGTTTGGGCACCCTTGCGCGAGATCATGCGCAATCGCACGGTGCTGACCCTGGGTCTGGCGTACTTCATGCTCAAGCCGGCACGCTACGCGATTCTGCTGTGGGGGCCGGTGATTGTGTTCGAGCAAATGCCGCAAGTGGGCAAGGTCGGCGCCGCGATTATTCCTACGGCCTTTGAGTTGGCGGGTTTGCTGGGGCCGATCATGATCGGCCTGGCCTCCGACAAGCTGTTCGGTGCCCGGCGCATGCCCGCCTGCATTTTGAGCCTGTTGGCGCTGACCGTTTCCCTGGCGTTTTTCATGGGTGCACTGCATTCCGGCAGCGTGGTGCTGGTGGTGGCCTTGCTGTTTGTCATGGGCCTGACTCTGTATGGGCCTGACTCCATGATCAGCGGCGCTGCAGCCATTGATTTCGGCACCGCCAAAGCCGGAGCCACGGCGGCGGGGTTCGTCAATGGCTGCGGCTCGGTCGGGGCGATTCTGGGCGGCCTGCTGCCCGGTTATTTCGACACGGTCACGGTGTTTATCGTATTTGCCTGCTGCGCGCTGTTTTCCTCGTTGGTGCTGATTCCGCATAGGAACAGCCGACCTGCGGGGCTCAAAGCCGCGTGCCCGTTTGTGCCCAATCATCCATTGCTGATCAAGCCTTTACGCACCTGAGCAGGAGAATGACCCATGCGACCTTTTTGGCTGGAACAGGCACTGGCCCTGGAAAATGAAGCACCCTGCGAGGCGCTGGCGGGTGAAACCCGTGCCCAGGTGTGCATTGTGGGGGGCGGTTATACCGGGTTATGGACGGCGATCATGCTCAAGGAGCAAAGCCCTGAACTGGATGTGGTGCTGATTGAAGCCGATATATGCGGCGCAGGTGCCAGCGGGCGCAACGGTGGCTGTGCGCTGTCATGGTCGGCCAAGTATTTCACCCTTGAGCGGTTGTTCGGGGTGGAGGAGGCCGTGCGGCTGGTCAAAGCCTCGGAACAGAGCATTTACGCAATCGGTGCATTTTGTGAGCGCTATGGTGTGGAGGCTGATTACCGCCTCGATGGCACGTTATACACCGCGACCAATCAGGCCCAGATCGGATCGACGGATGGCGTGATTGCTGCGCTGGAGCGCCAGGCCATCAACTCGTTCAGCAAGCTGGCGGTTGATGAAGTGCAGCGCCGGGCCGGTTCTGCCCAGCATCTGGAGGGCTGGTTTTCTCCCGCTGCTGCCAGCGTACAGCCTGGCAAACTGGTGCGTGGTTTGCGTCGGGTGGCCTTGCAGCTGGGGGTTAAAATCCACGAAAACACGCCAATGACCGGGCTGGAAGAGGGCGCGCCGGCGCTTATCCGCACGCCTGGCGGAAGCATTCGTGCTGACCGCGTGGTGCTCGCGATGAATGCCTGGATGGCCCGGGCATTCCCGCAGTTCGAGCGCAGTGTGGCGATTGTCTCCAGCGATATGCTGATCACGGAACCGCGCCCGGACCTGCTGCAGGACATCGGCCTGACCAGTGGTGTCACCGTGCTCGATTCGAGAATATTCGTGCACTACTACCACAACACCCCGGACGGACGAATCATGTTGGGCAAGGGTGGCAATACCTTCGCCTACGGCGGGCGCATGCTGCCTGTGTTCGATCAGCCGTCGCCCTACGCCGGGCTGCTGGGCAAAAGCCTGGAGCAGTTCTTTCCGGCGTTTGCCGGGGTTGGGATCGAGGCGACATGGAATGGTCCTTCAGACCGCTCTGTCACCGGTTTGCCGTTTTTTGGTCAGATGAGCAGCCACGGCAATGTGTTTTATGGCTTTGGTTATTCGGGCAGCGGGGTGGGGCCTTGCCATATGGGCGGGCAGATTCTCGCCTCGCTGGTGTTGGGGCTGGCCAATGACTGGACCCGCTCGCCGCTGGTCAACGGACCGTTGGGGTATTTCCCGCCCGAACCCATTCGTTACCTGGGGTCGCTGATGGTGCGCAACGCCATTCGGCGCAAGGAACGGGCCGAAGATCATGGCCGCCGACCTCGGCATCTCGATGTGCGCCTGGCCAGATTTGCTGCGGCGGCGGGCAAGGCTGACAAGGGTTAAGCAGGTATCAATTGGATTTTTTGGTCGATTGCCGACTTCTTGCCGTATAAACTTGCGCCCATTCGACGGCCGACAGGCTGCGACACACCAGATTGAGAGAGTGAGTAATGGGCGCACAGTGGAAGGTTAAACATAAAGCGGACGCCGCCAACAGCCGCGGCAAGATTTTTGGCAAGCTGGCCAAGGAATTGACGGTTGCTGCGCGCAACGGCGCCGACCCGGACATGAACTCGCACTTGCGTCTGGTCTATGAGCAGGCCAAAAAAGCCTCGATGCCGGCTGACACCATCAAGCGCGCGATCAACAAGGGCGCCGGTATCGGCACCGAGGCCGTGCAATACCACCGCGTTACCTACGAGGGTTTCGCTCCCCACCAGGTGCCGCTGATCATTGAGTGCCTGACGGACAACATCAACCGTACCGTCGCTGAAATCCGCGTGGCCTTCCGCAAGGGCCAACTGGGCGCTTCAGGGTCGGTGGCGTGGGACTTCAATCATGTCGGCATGATCGAGGCCAAGCCTGATACCCCGGACGCAGACCCTGAAATGGCCGCGATTGAAGCCGGTGCCCAGGATTTCGAAGAAGGCGAAGAAGAAGGCACGACCTTGTTCATCACCGAGCCGACTGACCTCGACGCTGTACAGAAAGCATTGCCCGAGCAAGGTTTTACCGTGGTTTCAGCCAAGCTGGGCTACCAGCCGAAAAACCCGGTAAGCGGTTTGACGGACGAGCAAATGGCCGAAGTACAAGAGTTTCTGGCCAAGCTGGAAGAGCAGGACGACGTGCAGGACATGTTTGTAGCGTTGGCGTAAGCCATCGAGCCTATCCCGTAGCAGCTGCCGAGGAACGAAGGCAGCTGCTACGGGACTTACTGTAATGCCCGTATAACCTCGGCAAATCCCGGCCGTGCCAGTACCTCTGGCTGAATACAGCGCTGTTGCAACCCTTGCAGCTCAATGCGCTGTTGATCGCTCAAGCCCGAGTCGATCCGCTCCAGCAACTCGCCCAGCAAAATCCCGAATGCTCGCACTTCGATGCGTTGCAGCGCCCGGCTTTGCGGGCTGTCGTCCAGGGCATGGAAGCACGCGGCACCGAAATCGCCCAGCAGGCAGTCACCCCGGGCATTGAATAAAATATTGTGTGCGTACAAGTCGCCATGGCAGATGCCCTGCGCGTGCAGGTGGCCGGCCGCCGAGGCAATACCGCGGGCAATGCGCAAGGCGCTGTCGCGGGTGAAACGGGTGCTGTCGGCATACAGGTCGCGGCTACAGGTGTCGAAGCTGGGCAGGGCCGCGAGATTGATAAAGGACGGGTCGATCAGTTCCATCACCAATGCGGCCTGATCGTCGGGATGACCCGTGACGCGGCCCAGTACCTTGATCAGGTTTGGATGCTGGCCTGCCGCGATGCAGGCATTCATTTCATTGAGCGGCGAGCCATCACTGGTGATGCTGCCCTTGTACAGTTTGACCGCCACCGGTTGCAGGGATTGCCCCGGTGCGCGCCACTGCGCCTGATAAATGATCCCGGAGGCGCCTTCGCCCAGCTTTTGCTCAAGCTCGAGCTGCGACCAGTCAATATTTGGCGTGGTGTCGGGCTGGTGCCGGGTGCTGGCATCTTCAAGCAGCGGGTTGCCGGCATACGCCAGCCAGCTCAGGCCCGGCAAGGCCAGCAGGGTGTCGGGCAGTTCGCTGAACTGGTTGGCAGCCAGGCGGATCAGCTCCAGGCGCTCGCACTTGGCCAGACTGGCGGGCAGTTGCTGCAAGCGGTTACCGGCCAGCATCAGCTTTTGCAGCAGTGACCGCTGGCCCAGCTCTTCGGGCAGTTGCTCGATGCAGTTGTCGGTCAGGATCAGCCAGCGCAGTAAAGGAGGCAGTGCCGCACCGGGTACGTTGGCGATCCGGTTGGCCTTGAAACCAATCATGCTCAATTGCGCACACTGCCCAAGACAAACCGGCAGCTCGGTGAATTGATTGTCCGAGCAAAACAGGATGCGTAACCGGGTCAGGCGATGCAGGTCAGCGGGCAGGCTGCTCAGGGCGTTGCCGCTGAGGTTGAGGATTTCCAGGGTGTCGGCCAACTGGAATATCTCGGCCGGAAACTCGGTCAGCCCGCACGACAGATCAAGACGTTTGAGGCCCGCCAGTTGGCCAGCGCGCAGTTTAGCGAGGGTATCCATATGCAGGGTCGGGACTCGTAAGCAGGACAAAAAGTGTCGCGCATGATAGCGATTTATCGGCTTGGGGCCGAGGATTTGTCGGCGGGTTATGAGCGCAAAACGTGATGCTCCTGGGCTCTGGCCAGTCAGCGGTAAAGGGCCCTTGGTCGGGCCCGGTACTGCTTATGCAGCTTTTAACGCAGCTCTCTGACCATCGTCGAAAGGGTGGTCAGCACGTCCTTGGCCAATTGCTTAGAACGCTTGCCATCCCAGCCGGTCTGCGGGTCCGGCGCATCGTTGTTGTCCTTGAACGGCATCTCCAGGGTCAGCGACAGGCAGTCGAAGCGATGGCCAACGCTGTTGCAGGCCAGGGTCATATTGGCTTGCCCGGGTTCGTCGCGGGTGTAGCCGTGGGTGGTCTGGAAATCTTTGGTCAGGGCGCTGAGGTGCGTGCGAAAGCGTTCTTCCAGAGTTGCCAGGCGCTGGGTGTAGCCCGGGTTACCTTCGCAGCCTGCGGTAAACACGTAGGGGATTTCTTCGTCGCCGTGGATATCCAGGAAGAGATCGACGCCGTACTGGCTCATCTGCTCCAGGGCAAAAAACACTTCGGGGCTGACCTGCGGGCTGGTGTTTTGCCAGGCGCGGTTCAGGTCCTGACCGTTGGCATTGGTCCGCAGGTGCCCGTGGAAGGCGCCATCAGGGTTCATGTTGGGAATCAGGTAAAGATCGGCGTAGTCCAGCAGCTTGCGCATTTGCGGGTCGCTGCCTTGCTCCAGACGCTCCAACAGGCCTTCCATAAACCATTCGGCCATATGTTCGCCGGGATGTTGCTGGGCGATGATCCAGATCTTGCGCTTGTGGCTGGCGCCGCTACCTTTGCGCAACAACTGGATGTCGCGACCTTCAACGCTCTTGCCGGTGGCCAGCAGCTCGCAACCTGACCACTGCAGGGCATTTTTGATCAACTGATCATGACGTGCGCGGCTGTAGGGTTCGAAGTAGGCAAGCCAGGCCTGAGGTTGCTCGGCTGCAAAATGAATATTCAGGGATGTGCCGTCGAAATCGCTCGGTACCCTGAACCAGTTTTCCTGATCGTAAGACGCCACTGCCTGGTAGCCATCCCACGCTTTATTGTAGGAAGACTGGCTGGCGTTGCTCAATTGGAAATGGTGGGTGTGACCGGGTGTCAGGCCATCGACCTTGAAATGGAACCACTGAAAATGCGGGCTCTTGGTGTCCGGCTTGATGGCAAGTTTTACCTGCAACGGGTTGCTGGTATCCAGCACCTGGATATTGCCGCTGTCGAAGTCGCTGCTGATATGAAGTGAAGAGGGCGCCACGGTCATCGTCCAAATCCCGAAATCTGATAATTGTGGACGTTACTGTACCGTGCTATGGCGATAGGCCAATACAGAATTTTAGGCGGGAGGAAGAAGGAAATAGCGAAGGGGGGCGTCATCCTTGACGCATCGCAATTGTAGGGTTTTTGCGATTGATTCTCAAGTGCTAGATTGCCATTACGGCTATAGTCCTAGACTTCAGGCTTCCGTTTCTCGATGTTCTTTTGCTATCATCACCCTATCGTGACGGCCACCCAAGAAAATGGCTGCACACCAGACTTCATTAGCCTGAAGCACGCAGAGCCAGATAACTGGCCGCAAAAAAAAGACCCGGCCAGAAGCCGGGTCAAATAACCGTGATTAGCCTGATGAGGAGGTAATTCAAAAGACCGACCTAAGGTCCCTTGAATTATCGACTGATCTCGCGACCAGCTGCATGCAATAATAATCATTATCATTTGCAAATCAAGCTATTTCCCACGCTTTTCCGAAATTAATTTTTCGCTCCCCGGCCCAATGCTCTATCCAGCGGCCTGCAGACCTAATCGAGTAACAGTTCCGTGGTGCGTTTGACCTCACTCATGGCGATATTGGAGTGGGCTTCCTGTACGTGTGGTTTCTGCAGCAAGTGATCGCGCAAAAAACGTTCGTAGCTGTCGATATCGTGGGTGACCACCTTGAGCAGGTAGTCCATGTCCCCGGCCATGGTGTAGCACTCGATCACTTCGGGGTAATCGGTAATCGCCTCTTCAAACTCGGTCAGATGGCGACGGCCGTGGCCCGACAGCCGCACATTGACGAACACCACTACATTGAGACCGAGTTTTTTCGGGTTGAGCAGGGCGACCTTGCGCTCGATCAGCCCTTCCTCTTGCAGACGGTGGATACGCCGCCAGCAGGGTGATTGCGACAATTCCACGCGTTCCGCCACCTCGGCGGCAGACAGGTCGGCATTGTGCTGAAGCAGGCGAAGGATCTTGCGGTCGATGGCGCTTAACTTTATCTGCATGAATTGATCTGTTTTCTTATTGTTTTTGAATGATGCATGCAGATTAGCAGAACAATTCCTGCAATTTAGAAAGAAAAATCCTAGGTAAAACCCTCACTCTTTTGCCACGGGTCACAGACTGACTTTAAGGTCTGGCTCGCATTCTGGCTAAAAACAAGAGAGAGAACGCAATGCCGATTTTTACCCACCCCGAATTCGATCACCACGAACACGTCCAGTTCTGTCATGACAAGGCCACGGGCCTCAAGGCCATTATTGCGGTGCACAACACGCGCCTGGGGCCAGCCCTGGGCGGTTGCCGCATGTGGCCCTATGCCGACGAGCAGCAAGCCTTGAACGATGTGCTGCGCCTGTCCCGTGGCATGACGTACAAGTCGGCGCTGGCCGGGTTGCCATTGGGTGGCGGCAAGGCGGTGATCATTGGTGACCCGCGCAAAGACAAGAGCGAGGCGCTGTTTCAGGCAATGGGTGGTTTTGTCGAGAGCATGGGCGGACGCTACATCACGGCGGCGGACTCCGGCACCGGGGTTGCTGAAATGGCCCTCATGGGCCAGCGCACCCGCCACGTGGTGGGTGCTGGCACCCGCGAACAACTGGGCGGTGGCACGCGCAGTGGTGACCCGTCTCCGGCTACCGCCCTCGGGGTCTTTATTGGCCTGCGTGAGGCAGTGTTGCAGCGTTTGGAGCGCCACGACCTGACGGGCCTGCGGGTGGCCGTTCAAGGGCTGGGTCAGGTGGGATACAACCTGGCCCGGCACCTGAAGGAGGCGGGCGCCGAGCTGTGGGTTCACGATATCCAGGAGGCCAATGTGCGCCGTGCTGTCGACGAACTCGGTGCCCATGCGGTCAGTGCACTGGATATTTACGGGCTCGATGTCGACGTGTTCTCGCCCTGTGCCATGGGTGCCATCATCAACGATGAAACCTTGCAGGTACTGCGTGCACCGGTGATTGCCGGTGCGGCCAACAATCAATTGGCCAAGGCTTCCCATGCCGATGAATTGTGGCGTCGGGGTTGCTTGCACGCACCGGATTACGCAATCAATGCGGGCGGCATTATTGACGTGTCTTACGAGTACAACGGTGGCACGCCTGAGCAGGTTCGCCAGCACGTTGAAGGCATTGGCGAGACGTTGCGTCAGATCTTTCTAAGGGCTAAAGCGCAGGACATGAACACCACGCGCATTGCCGACAGCCTCGCCCAGGAGCGTCTGAACGCGTGATAGCCAGGGCGCTGGTGCCCGCAGCAGGCAATCAGCGCCTTTTCACTTCAGCGGGCAGTCAGTTGTTGCATGTCGATAGCCTTGTCCAGCAATTGCCGGGATGGCTCCATAAGCAGCAGCAGGCTCAGCAGCAGATCCCGTTGAGAGCCCTGCTGATGCTCGCTGGCGCTTTGCGCATTGGCAATTGCGCAGCGCAAGTAATCCGAGGCCAGCACCAGAGCTTCTTCTTGGCTCACGTCATCGCTGACCTGGAAAATTTTCTTACCCGTAGCGTGTTGAGAAACAGGAGGTTTCAAATAATAGTCGAGGGCACGCTGGGTCGCGATGCTGTCCTTGATGGATTCAAGCCCGGCATCGGACTCGGTTTCGAAAGGGATTTTTGTTATGGGAGTCATGATTTACCTGCGTCTCAGGAGTTGATCGAGTCAGCTAAAGCAGATTAGTACATTAAGTATTTTTGTCTTATAAGTAAATAATACAATTCGTGTATTGTTGCGTCGAATTCAATCCGTATTGTTCGGCAGATGGATAAATGGATCGCTTTAGTCAGAACCAAATTGCGCGAGCTGAAACTCACGCAAGAAAAACTAGCCGAACGCGTCGGGGCTTCCCAGGGCGGAGTCGGCCATTGGCTCAATAAACGCCGTCAACCCGACTTGCCGACGATGAACAACGTACTTCACGCCCTTGGGCTGGAGCACCTTGAGGTCGCCCTGGTGATTCGTGAGCGCAACGAGGCGGGCGACAAGCCCGGGGTTGACGAATACACCTACGAGATCACATCGGCATTCCGCTACCCGGTGCGCGACTGGGTAGCGGCGGGTCACGTCAGCGAAAAGCTGCTGCCCGGTTATGCACCGCCCGGTACGCTGTTTGAAGTGAGTGATCACTACGCCAAAGGCGCTGCGTTCTGGCTGCTGGTCACGGGAGACGCAATGACTGCCCCGGTGGGGGTCAGCATTGCGCAGGGGATGATGATTCTGGTTGATCCGGACATCGAGGCCACGCCAGGCAAAATGGTCATCGCTCTTACGCCGGAATCCGATGCCACGACTTTCCGGCAGTTGATCGAAGAAAGCGGGCAACGTTACCTCAAGCCACTTAATCCGACCTACCCGAAAACCCTGTTTGATGAAAACTGCCGGATTATCGGCGTGGTGGTACAGGCCACTGCCAAGTTTTAGAAGCGGTGTGTCCATGCTGCAAGTGAAAAGGCGGATACCGGTCACGGTACCCGCCTTTTCTCATTCCAGCTCGACCAGTGCCGAACCCTCACTGACCATTTCACCTTCCTGGAAAAACAGCGCCTTGATCACGCCTGCATGGGGGGCTCGCAGGCTGTGTTCCATTTTCATGGCTTCCAGTACCACCAGCTGAGCACCGGCCTCGACGGTTTGCCCAACCTCGACCAGCACACGTACGATGCTGCCGTTCATCGGTGCAGTCAGGCCGCCCTGGGCCGTGTGACTGGCGTCCACGGCGCTGATCGGATCGTGCAGACGCACGCAGTGCAGTTCACCGTCCCAGCGCAGGTACAGCGCATCGCCCCGACGGATGGCCAGGTGCTGACGGCGTACACCGTCCTGCTCGATGAGCAAGTGTTCATCGCGCAAAGTGGTGGTGTTGCCACTGAGGTGGATAACCTGCTGTTCACCCTTGCAGGCCAGAACCAGCAAGGTGTTTGCCGGCAGGCCGCTACGAAAGCCATTGGCTGTCGACCAGGGCGATGCCGGGTCATCGTTGCGCACCCGTAGCGGTTGACTTTGGCTGAATGCCTGGGCAGCGGCAGACCAGAATGCCGTAGGCAAAGGTTCGGCAGCAGGCAGTAATTCTTCTTCGTAGCGTGGGATAAATCCGGTATCGAGTTCGGCTGCGGCGAAGGCAGGGTGGCCGATAATGCGGCGCAAGAAATTCAGGTTGGTTTTCAGCCCGCCAATAGCGAATTCATCGAGCATGGCCATCAGGCGCAAACGTGCCTGCTCGCGGTCTTCACCCCAAGCAATCAGCTTGCCCAGCATCGGGTCGTAGAACGGTGAAACTTCGTCGCCCTCGCTGACACCGCTGTCCACGCGACGGCCCGGGCCAGCGGCCGACTCGCGATACACCTCAAGACGGCCGGTTTGCGGAAGGAAATCATGGCCCGGGTCTTCTGCATACAGTCGCACTTCTATGGCATGGCCGTTCAACGGGACCTGAGCCTGGCTGATGGGCAGGGTTTCACCCCGTGCCACGCGGATTTGCCAGGCCACCAGGTCGAGGCCGGTGATGGCTTCAGTGACCGGGTGCTCAACCTGCAGGCGCGTATTCATCTCCATAAAGAAGAACTCGCCTCGCGCATCCAGCAGGAACTCTACAGTGCCCGCGCCCACATAACCGATGGCCTGGGCCGCACGCACGGCGGACTCGCCCATTGCCTGACGCTGTTCGACACTCAGGCCCGGTGCTGGCGCTTCCTCTACGACTTTCTGGTGGCGGCGCTGAATCGAGCAGTCGCGCTCATTGAGGTACAGGCAGTTGCCGTGCTGGTCGGCAAAAATCTGGATTTCCACGTGTCGTGGCTTGAGTACGTACTTTTCCACCAGCATGCGCGCATCGCCAAAGGACGACAGGGCTTCGCGCTGTGCCGAGGCCAGCGCCTCTGCCAGCTGGGCGACGTCCTCGACCACCTTCATACCCTTGCCGCCGCCTCCTGCCGTGGCTTTGAGCAGCACCGGATAGCCGATGCGTTCTGCGGCGAGGCGAAAGGTTTCCAGATCCTGGGCGTCGCCGTGGTAACCCGGCACCAGCGGTACGCCCGCCACTTCCATCAAGGTCTTGGCGGCGGACTTGCTGCCCATGGCATCAATGGCACTGGCGGGCGGGCCGAGAAATATCAGCCCGGCAGCTTCAATGGCACGGGCAAAGCCTGCGTTCTCCGACAAAAAGCCATAACCGGGATGAATGGCCTGGGCCCCACTGGCCTTGGCGGCTGCAATGATCTTGTCGATTTTCAGGTAGCTGTCGGCCGCTTTGCTGCCCCCCAGGTCTACGCAGATATCGGCTTCGCGGCAATGCCGCGCATCGCGATCGGTCGCGCTGTGGACGGCTACTGTGGTGAGGCCCAGGGCCCTGGCTGTGCGCATTACCCGGCAGGCGATTTCGCCACGGTTGGCAACCAGTACGGATGTCAGAATAGGGGCGCTCATGAACGCGGCTCCAGGGTCGATGGATCGGCTTGCCAGCTGGGGGCACGTTTTTGCAGAAAGGCGCGCAAGCCCTCCTGGCCTTCGGGGCTGACGCGGATGCGAGCTATGGCGTTTTCGCAGTAACGGCGAATAGCCAGGGTCGGTGCTCCGTGGCTGACTTCCCGCAACAGGTCCTTGCATGAGCGCATGGCCTGGGGGCTGTTGAGCAGCAGGTTGTCAATCCAGAGGTCGATGTGCTGTTCAAGCTCGGCGAGCGGGTAGCACTCCGATAGCAAGCCCAGTTCCCGGGCACGTTCGCCGCTGAAGCGTTCAGCCGTCAAGGCGTAGCGGCGGGCAGCGCGCTCACCGATGGCCTGCACCACGAAGGGGCTGATCACCGCAGGTGCCAGGCCGATACGCACTTCCGACAGACAGAACTGCGCGTCTTCGGCGCCGATAGCCATGTCGCAGGCACTGATCAGGCCCAGCGCACCACCATAGGCCGCGCCCTGGACCACGGCCAGGGTGGGCATTTTCAGCTTGGCCAGGTTGTACATCAGCTCGGCCAGGTGGCGGGCGTCGTCAAGGTTGGTGTGGTAGTCCAGTTCGGCCGATTGCTGCATCCAGGCCAGATCGGCACCGGCGCTGAAATGCTTGCCGCGCCCGCGCAGCACCAGAAAACGCAGGGCAGGGTCGGCTTGTACGGCCTCCAGCGCCAGAATCAGCTCACGAATCATCTCGGCATTGAATGCATTGTTCTTCTGCTCGCGGCTCAACCACAGGGTGGCAAAGCCCCGGGGATCGGTGTGCAGTTCGAGGGTGTTGAAATCCATCATGTTTGTCAGTCCTGAAAGGCTGTGGGGTTACATCCGGAACACACCGAAACGGGTGGCTTCGACAGGGGCGTTCAAGGCCGCCGACAGGCCAAGGGCCAAAACCTCTCGGGTTTGCGCCGGATCGATCACGCCGTCATCCCACAAGCGCGCGCTGGAGTAGTAGGGGTGGCCTTGATGCTCGTACTGGTCGAGGATCGGCTGCTTGATCTCGGCCTCTTCCCGGGCTGTAAACCCGACGCCATTGCGCTCGGCCTGTTCGCGCTTGACCTGCACTAGCACACCCGCGGCTTGCTCCGCACCCATCACGCCGATTCGGGCATTTGGCCACATCCACAAGAAGCGTGGATCGTAGGCGCGGCCGCACATTCCGTAGTTGCCGGCGCCAAAGCTGCCGCCAATGATCACGGTGAATTTGGGCACCCTGGCGCACGCAACGGCGGTGACCAATTTGGCACCGTGTTTGGCAATCCCACCGGCTTCGTATTTCTGCCCGACCATAAAGCCGGTGATATTTTGCAAAAACACCAGGGGGATGCCGCGCTGACAGGCCAGCTCGATAAAGTGCGCGCCCTTTTGCGCGGCCTCGGCAAACAGGATCCCGTTGTTGGCCAGAATCGCCACCGGGTAACCCTGCAAATGGGCAAAGCCGCACACCAGCGTGGTACCGAACAGGGCCTTGAACTCATCGAATACCGAGCCATCCACCAGCCGCGCAATCACTTCGCGTACATCAAAAGGCTGCTTGGCATCAGCCGGGACTATGCCGTACAGCTCATCACGGTCGTACAGCGGTACCTGTGGTGTGCGCTGCTGCAACTGGCCCAGCTTGCGCCAGTTGAGGTTGGCAACGCTGCGCCGGGCCAGCGCCAGGGCGTGTTCGTCGCTGTCGGCATAGTGGTCGGCCACCCCGGAAATCTTGCAGTGCACATCGGCCCCGCCGAGGTCTTCGGCGCTGACCACTTCGCCCGTGGCGGCCTTTACCAGCGGCGGGCCAGCGAGAAAAATCGTTGCCTGTTGACGCACCATAATGGCTTCGTCGGCCATGGCGGGTACATAGGCACCGCCTGCGGTACAGGAGCCCATGACCACGGCAATTTGCGGGATACCCGCTGCGCTCATGTTGGCCTGGTTGAAGAAGATCCGTCCAAAGTGCTCGCGGTCCGGGAACACCTCGTCCTGGCGCGGCAAGTTGGCACCGCCCGAGTCCACCAGATAAATGCACGGCAAGCGGTTCTGCTCGGCGATGGTTTGCGCCCGCAGGTGTTTTTTGACCGTCAGTGGGTAGTACGAACCACCTTTGACCGTGGCGTCGTTGGCGACAATCATGCATTCAACGTCTTCGACACGACCTATACCGGCAATGATTCCGGCGGCCGGAACGTCTTCGCCGTACACGTTGTAAGCCGCTAACTGACTCAATTCAAGGAAGGGCGAACCGCTGTCCAAAAGGCGGTCAATCCGTTCGCGAGGCAACAACTTGCCCCGCGAGGTATGCCGCTCCTGCGCCTTGGCGCCACCGCCTTGTTGCACCTGCGCTAGCAGGGCATGCAAGGCGTCGACCTGTTTGAGCATGGCGTCGCGGTTAAGCCCGAACTCGGCCGAGCGCGGGTTGATTGTCGTCTGCAAGATGGACATGCCTGCGCTCCTTAGCGGGTTTCGTTGAAGAGTTCGCGACCAATCAGCATGCGTCGGATTTCGCTGGTACCAGCGCCGATTTCATACAGTTTGGCGTCGCGCAGGAGGCGCCCGGCAGGGAATTCATTGATGTAGCCGTTGCCGCCGAGAATCTGAATGGCATCGAGGGCCATTTGCGTGGCGCGTTCGGCGCTGTACAAAATCACGCCGGCTGCATCCTTGCGCGTTGTTTCGCCACGTTCGCACGCGGCAGCCACGGCATACAGATAGGCACGGCTGGCATTGAGCTGGGTGTACATGTCAGCCACCTTGCCCTGGATCAACTGAAATTCGCCGATGCTCTGGCCGAATTGCTTGCGGTCGTGAATGTACGGCACGATCAGGTCCATGCACGCCTGCATGATCCCGGTGGGGCCGCCCGAGAGCACCACACGCTCGTAGTCCAGGCCGCTCATCAGGACCTTTACGCCGGCGTTGAGGGTGCCCAGCAGGTTCTCTTGAGGCACTTCGACGTCGTCGAAAAACAGCTCGCTGGTGTTGGAACCGCGCATGCCAAGCTTGTCGAAATGGCTACTGCGGCTGAAGCCTTTCCAGTCACGCTCAACGATAAATGCGCTGATTCCGTGCGGGCCTTTCTCCAGGTCGGTCTTGGCATAGATCACATAGGTGCTGGCGTCCGGGCCATTGGTGATCCAGGTTTTGCTGCCGTTGAGGACAAAGTGGTCGCCGCGTCTGTCGGCGCGCAGTTTCATCGAAACCACATCGGAACCGGCGTTCGGTTCGCTCATGGCCAGGGCACCGACGTGTTCGCCGCTGATCAGCTTGGGCAGGTATTTGAGTTTCTGTTCGTGGGTGCCGTTGCGGTTGATCTGGTTGACGCACAGATTGGAGTGGGCGCCGTAGGACAGGGCCACCGATGCCGAGCCGCGGCTGATTTCTTCCATGGCCACCACATGGGCCAGATAGCTCAGGCCGGTGCCGCCGTACTCTTCTGAGACGGTGATGCCGAGCAACCCCATGTCACCGAACTTGCGCCAAATGTCGGCCGGGAACAGGTTGTCCTTGTCGATTTGCGCCGCCCGTGGCGCCAGTTCGGCAGCGACGAATGCCTGGACCTGATCGCGCAGCATATCGATGGTTTCGCCCAGGGCGAAGTTCAGGGTGGGGTAGCTCATGGGGCACCTATATTCATTGTTCTTGTGGAGGCGGTTACTGCGTCGCCATTGATAACCTTTACGTTAACGTAAACTTGGCGCCTTTAACTGTCAACGACCTTTACGTTAACGTCAACTTAGGCCAGAGTATTTGTTGTTCTTCAAATGAGCCGGTGCAGTACGCGCCTTGCTCATGCTCCCAAAACAATCACAAGAGGAGTTGCCATGAAGTTGCAATCCGTCCCCAGTTACAGCCAGGGTGCGCTGGACAAGCCGCTGCTGGCGATGACGATAGGCCAGGCTTTTGATCAGACTGCTGCGCGTTACCCGCAGGGGGAGGCGTTGGTGGTACGCCATCAGCAGCAACGTTATACATGGGCACAATTGGCCGAGGAGGTCGACCTGCATGCCAGGGCACTGCTGGCTTTGGGTTTGCAGGCAGGGGACCGGCTGGGGGTGTGGGCGCCTAATGGCGCCGAGTGGTTTATCAGCCAGTTTGCCAGCGCCAAGATTGGCGTGATTCTGGTCAATATCAACCCGGCATACCGGCTCTCGGAACTCGAATACGTACTCAAGCAATCGGCGTGTCAATGGTTGGTGTGTGCGGGCGCGTTCAAGACGTCCAACTATCACGCCATGCTCCAGGAGTTGATCCCTGAGCTGGCGGAGCAATCGGTCGGGGCGCTGGATTGTGTGCGCTTTGCCGATTTGCGTGGGGTCATCAGCCTCGCGGCTGAGCCGCCGGCAGGTTTTTTGCCGTGGTCGCACCTTGCCATGTTGGCTGACGAGGTCGAACCGGAGCAGTTACGCTGCCGCGAAGCCAGCCTGCACGTCGACCAGCCGGTCAATATCCAGTACACCTCCGGTACCACAGGCTTCCCCAAGGGGGCGACCCTTAGCCATCAGAACATTCTCAATAATGGCTATATGGTAGGCGAAAGCCTGGGGCTGACGGCCAGCGACCGTCTGGTAATCCCCGTGCCGCTTTATCACTGCTTTGGCATGGTGATGGGTAATTTGGGTTGCGTGACCCATGGCACTACCATGATCTACCCTGCGGAGGCCTTTGACCCGGGCCTTACGCTGCAAGCGGTTGCGCAAGAGCGCGCCACCGGGCTGTACGGTGTGCCGACCATGTTTATCGCCATGCTCGACCACCCGCAGCGTGCCTCGTTTGATCTGTCGAGCCTGCGCACGGGGATTATGGCCGGGGCCACATGCCCGATCGAGGTCATGCGCCGCGTCATTAGTGAAATGCATATGGGCGAAGTACAAATCGCCTATGGCATGACCGAAACCAGCCCGGTATCGATACAGACGGGGCCTGCGGATGAACTGGAATTGCGGGTTACCACGGTGGGGCGTACCCAGCCACAACTTGAGAGCAAGTTGATCGATGCTGCGGGCAACACCGTTGCCCGGGGTGAGATTGGCGAGTTGTGTACCCGTGGCTACAGCGTGATGCTCGGTTACTGGAACAACCCGCAGGCCACCGCTGATGCCATCGACGGTGACGGCTGGATGCATACCGGTGACCTGGCGCAGATGGATGAGCAGGGCTATGTACGCATTGTGGGGCGCAACAAGGACATGATTATTCGCGGTGGAGAAAATATTTACCCGCGGGAGCTGGAGGAGTTCTTTTTTACCCACCCGGCAGTGGCTGACGTGCAGGTTGTGGGTATTCCTGACGCCAAATATGGCGAAGAGATCGTTGCCTGGATCAAGTTTCATCCCGGTCATACGGCCAATGAGCTTGAGCTGCAAACCTGGTGCAAGTCGCGGATTGCGCACTTTAAAGCGCCGCGTTTTTTCAAGTTTGTCGATGCATTCCCGATGACCGTGACCGGCAAGATCCAGAAATTCAAAATGCGCGAGATCAGTATTCAGGAGTGCCAACAGAAATGACCAAACCCGTGGGAACGGGCTTGCTCGCGATGGCATCACCGCGATTTGCCAGACAGACCGCGCCGCCTGAATCGCGAGCAGGCTCGCTCCCACGGGGGTATGCAGTTAAGCAAATTATCAAACCACAGATAGCACAAAGGGGAGCCGAGGCTCCCCTTTAATATGTCGTTGCGTGCTCTTTTTTTATTATTGAAGGGCGGTCTATTGTTGTTTTTGGAACTCGCCCTTTTGCTGCGTTTTTGTGCGACCCCCATCCGGGGTCAAGAGCAAACGTATTTTTTTGAGCGCTGATCCACTTTTATCACCGGCTATCAAACCCGTGATCCAACCTGTGCGGGTGCTACCTGAAGGTAGTTTTATTCTTCTCTGCCCGGTTGCGAGGTGGTTTTTAGGCGCCTCGGAAAAGTAAACCTTCTCCAAAAAAATCTGTTAGCTGCGTCTCTGCCGTGTTGTTTTTGTTATGTCAGAGTCGTTTCGTATTGTTTTTATTATGTTGCTGCGGTTTTTATTCTTGTTATGCCATAGAGATAGCAGGAGCCGTGCCAACTTTTAAAAACCCTTATAAATCAACTACTTGAAAAATAAGACAATAAAAAACCGGCCTTGGGCATGGCCGGTTTGTTTCCGTGTTACTCGTTTGTGTGGCGGCGAGGTAACACCCCGGAACACTTTTTAGCCCTGGCGGGCCTTTGCCACCCGTGATCCGGTAACACGACCCAGCACCTTGCAGATGTGCGCGCCGGCCAGTAACAGCTTGTCCATGTCGACCCCGGTATCGATGCCCATGCCGTTGAGCATGTACAGCACGTCTTCCGTGGCCACGTTACCGCTGGCACCCTTGGCATAGGGGCAACCGCCGAGGCCGGCGATGGAGCTGTCGAATACCGCGATGCCTTCCTGCAGGCTGGCGTAGATATTTACCAGCGCCTGACCGTAGGTATCGTGGAAATGCCCGGCGAGTTTTTCCCGCGGGATGCAAGCCGCTACCGTCTCAAACAGGGTGCGTGTGGCTGTCGGTGTACCGGTGCCGATGGTGTCGCCCAGTGACACCTCGTAACAGCCCATGGCGTACAGCTCCTGCGCTACCTGTGCCACCTGCTGCGCACTGACCTGGCCTTCATAAGGGCAGCCCAGCACACAGGACACATAGCCGCGTACGCTGATGCCGTGCTGCCTGGCCGCTTCAATAATGGGCACAAAGCGCGCCAGGCTTTCGCTGATCGAGCAATTGATATTGCGTTGCGAGAACGCTTCGGATGCGGCGGCAAATACCGCGACTTCCTTTACCCCGGCGGCCACGGCATCTTCAAAACCACGCAGGTTCGGTGCCAGCGCACCGTAGACCACGCCCGGCTTGCGGCGGATTTGTGCGAAGACTTCAGCCGAACCGGCCATTTGCGGCACCCACTTGGGGGAGACAAAGCTGCCGGCTTCGATATAGCCCAATCCGGCGTCGGTCAGGGCGTCAACCAGTTGCACCTTGTCCGCGACACTGATGGGTTGGGCCTCGTTTTGCAGTCCGTCGCGCGGGCCTACTTCGATCAGCCGCACATGGGTTGGAAGTGTCATGGGGATCACCGTGTCCGTTGAAATGGGGTCTTGCCCAACCCTCACCCCAGCCCTCTCGCGGAGGGAGAGGGGGCAGATGGGGGTGTGCTGGAGTTCGCAGGCGGTCAGTCAGAGCGAGGGACTGTTAGTCGTCTGTTTTTTTATGGTCTGTTCCAGCGCCTGGAGACACCGCTCTTCAGCGGTATCGAGCTCCAGCTGCATCTGCTGGATATCCAGCAACTGCTGCTCAAGCTGCTCGCGGCGTTCGGCGATTTTGGCCAGCATGCTGTTGAGCTGTTTCTGGTTGCCGCTGGTGGGATCATAAAGCTCGATCAGTTCGCGGCATTCGGCCAGCGAAAAGCCGATGCGCTTGCCGCGCAGAATCAGTTTCAGGCTGACTTTGTCCCGCGCCGAATACACCCGCTCCTGACCGCGTCGTTCAGGGGCGAGCAGGCCTTGCTCTTCATAAAAGCGAATGGCACGGGTGGTGATGTCAAGTTCACGGGCAAGGTCGGAAATACTGTACGTCTGGCTGCTCATGGGCGGGCTCTGGAGAAATCGTGTTGCTAAACTAAAGCTTGGTTGACGTATACGTCAAGCAGGCTTGCGGCTTCGAATTTCTGTTGTTGCTGGCACAGCTCTATCAGTTGCTCGCGCATCCAGCGATTGGCCGGGTCTTGCTCGGTACTTTCGTGCCAGTACAAATGGGTTTCCACATTGGGCAGTTCATTGAGGGGCAAGGCTACAAAGTGCAGGCCATGGCGGCGGGCAAAACGCTCGGGCACGGTCATTGCCATGTCGGTTTGCTGCAGCACATTAGAGGCCATCAGGTAATGCTGCGAGCGCAGGGTGATCTTGCGCTGCAGGCCCATCTTGCCCAGGGCCAGGTCGACCTCGCCGAGGCCGTTGCGTCGGGTCGAGATATGAATGTGGGTCAGCGCCAGGTATTCATCCAGGCTCAGGGTTGCCTTGCCGGCTGATGGGTGGCCCTGGCGCATGGCGCAGACGTAACGGTCTTCCATCAATTTGACATGGCGTACCTGCGGGTCGGTATTGAGGGGGGCATCTATCGCAAAATCCAGACGCCCGGCAGCCAGATCACTGGTGGTCTCACGCCGATGAGAGAGAAAACTCTCGACCACCACCGAAGGCGCCTGACGCCGTAGCCGCTGGAATAGCGGCGGCAAAATCACCGCTTCTGACAGGTCTGTCATGCTGATGCGGTAGGTCTTGTTGGCTTGCAGGGGGTTGAAGGTGCGGCTTTCCTGCACCGAAACACGCAACAGCGCCAGGGCACTGCGCACCGGGCTGATGATGTTCTGTGCCATGGGGGTGGGCACCATGCCCTGGGCGGTGCGCACGAACAGCGGGTCATTGAAGCTCTCGCGCAATCGCGCCAGGGCATTGGACACGGCTGGCTGGGTGATGCCGATAATCTGCCCGGCGCGGGTCAGGTTGGCTTCGGTATAGATGGCGTCGAAGACGATAAACAGATTGAGATCGACCTTGTTCAGGTTCATGACGCGCTGGCTCTTGTTATTGGAAAGGAAAACGCGCCCCGATCATATATTGCTTATGAATGGTAATACACGTCGTTAATAGATGGCGCAAATAAAGGGTGGCTAATCTAGCATCGGGTATCACTTTTCAGCAGCCCGGTAGAAGGTAGTCACTTATGGATTTCGCTTACTCTCCGAAAGTTCAGGCCCTGCGTGAGCGTGTGACAGCGTTTATGGACGCCCATGTTTACCCGGCGGAGGCGATTTTTGATCAGCAGGTGGCTGAAGGTGATCGCTGGCAGCCCACAGCGATCATGGAAGAGTTGAAACTCAAGGCCAGGGCTGAAGGGCTATGGAATCTGTTTTTGCCAGAGTCCGAACTGGGCGCCGGGCTGACCAACCTTGAATACGCGCCGCTGGCAGAAATCATGGGGCGCTCGATGCTGGGTTCCGAGCCCTTCAACTGCTCGGCACCGGATACCGGCAATATGGAAGTACTGGTGCGCTACGCCAGCGAGGCACAAAAAAAGCAGTGGTTGGAGCCGCTGTTGCGGGGTGACATTCGCTCGGCGTTTGCCATGACCGAACCGGACGTCGCCTCGTCGGATGCTACTAATATGACGGCATGCGCCGTGCGTGACGGTGACGAGTGGCTGATCAATGGCCGCAAATGGTGGACGTCGGGAGCTTGTGACCCTCGCTGCAAGATCATGATTTTCATGGGCTTGAGCAACCCTGAAAATCCGCGGCATCAGCAGCACTCAATGATCCTGGTGCCGGTAGACACCCCAGGGGTGAAAATCGTACGGCCACTGCCGGTATTCGGCTACGACGATGCTCCTCATGGTCATGCCGAAGTGCTGTTCGACAACGTACGAGTGCCGTATGAAAACGTTTTGTTGGGTGAAGGCCGGGGCTTTGAAATTGCCCAGGGGCGTCTTGGGCCGGGCCGGATTCACCACTGCATGCGCTCGATTGGCATGGCCGAGCGGGCACTGGCTTTAATGTGCAAGCGTTCGCTGGCACGTACCGCGTTCGGCAAGCCGCTGGCACGTCTGGGGGCCAATATCGACAAGATCGCCGACTCGCGCATGGAGATCGACATGGCGCGCCTGTTGACCCTCAAGGCTGCGTATATGATGGACACGGTAGGCAACAAGGTGGCCAGAAGTGAAATCGCCCAGATCAAGGTTGTCGCGCCCAACGTTGCCTTGAAGGTGATTGACCGGGCCATTCAGATGCATGGCGGGGCAGGGGTTTCGGCGGATTTTCCGCTGGCTTATATGTACGCCATGCAGCGCACGCTGCGCCTGGCGGATGGCCCGGACGAAGTACACCGGGCGGCAGTGGGCAAGTTTGAGCTGGATAAATATGCACTCTAGGGAGAGGGGGCATTTGACCTTGCACACTCAATAAACCCACACCTCAACCCGACGATTCTTCTGGCGCCCTTCATCTTCGATATTGGCTGCCACCGGCATTTGTGCGCCATAGCCACGAATTTCCCTGGGCACCACGCCGCTTTTCACCAGCTCGCGGCGTACGGCCATCGCCCGCAACGTTGACAGCAATTGTGCACGCTGCGGGTCATCCTTGGCATCGCCAAAACCCACCAGTGTGATCTGTTTGTCGAGTTTGCCATGGGCGCTCAGGTAGTCGGCCACACGCAGCAAGTCCTGACGCGCCTTGTTATCCAGTGAGGCGCTGCCTTCTTCAAAACGGAAGTTGACTGACAGGCGCTGTGCCTCCCGCGTCAGCGCCTGATACGCCTGGGGCATGTGCCCGCCCGGTAGCACGCTGCCAGCTTGTACGCTTTGGGCGACAAAGCCGTTTTGCCCGACAATGGCCTGACCTTGCGGGCTTTGGGTGAAGGCAACCAGTGCTTTTGCCCAGGGATTTATCGTCGAGGGAGGCAGGTAAAAGAACAGACGCCGCGACAAGGGGTAGTCTTCGCTGGCAATCAGGCTGGTGAGCGGCAGCATGGGCTGCGATGCGCCATCAACGATAGCCAGGGCCTTGGCCTCACGGATATACGGCAGGCCGATAAAGCCGATGGCTTGTGGGTCACGGCTGACGGCATCGGATAGCTCTTCGCTGGATTCGAAACGCTGTGCCGTACTGCTCAAGGACTGCCCGTTGCGGTTCAAGACCAGCTCTTTAAAGGTCTCCCAGGTGCCGGACTGGCCATCGCGGGCATATAAATGAATGGCACCACCGACCCCGCCCAGCTGTTCCCAGCGGCTGATCCGGCCACTGAAAACCTGTGCCAGTTGCTCGGTATCAAGCTGATTGAGCGGGTTGCGCGGGTGGAGAATGATCGCCAGGCCATCGATGGCAATCACTTGTTCGGCGCTCGGGCTTTTCAGGTCTCCCAGGCGCTCAAGGTCTACCAGTTCGCGGTCCTTGATGGGGCGCGAGGACGCCACCAGATCCGCATGCCCGGCGGCCAGGGCAGTAAAGCCGGTACCCGAGCCATGGGCGGCGACATCCACCCGGATCTGCCGGCCCTGCGCCGTGGTGCCGACAATAGTGTGCTCGTTGGGCGGGATGACCGGGACACTGTGGATGTCATGCAGGCCTTGCTCGGCGAGCATGGCGCTGACCAGTGCAGGGCCAAGGTTGGCGCCGATGGTGTTGGAGCCCTGGATGCGCAGGTCGGCAGCGCAGACCAGGCCGGTCAGCGCGCATAACAGGGTCAAGGACATAAGACGCAGCATCGGCAGGCACCTTCCTGGAGCCATAGAAAGGCCTGCAATTTAAGTCAGAAAGGTTTCAAGCCGATGACAGGCCCCTCTGTAGCAGCAGCCTCGTTCCTTCGGCAGCTGCTACGGGATTGTTCTTAGCTCAATTCCAGCCAGATCGGCGCATGATCCGATGGTTTTTCCATGCCACGCAGGTCGTAGTCCACACCCGCTGCCTTGATTCGTGGCACCAGCCCCTGGGAAGCAAGGATCACGTCAATGCGCAGGCCACGCTTGGGCTCATCCTCAAAACCACGGCTGCGGTAATCGAACCAGCTGAAACGGTCGGCCACGTCCGGGTGCAGGTAGCGAAAGCTGTCCACCAGGCCCCAGCCCTTGAGACGTTCCAGCCACTCGCGTTCTTCCGGCAAAAAGCTGCACTTGCCGGTCTTCAGCCAGCGCTTGGCGTTGTCCGGGCCGATACCGATATCGCAGTCCTGCGGCGAGATATTGATATCGCCCATTACCACCAGTGGTTGTTCATTGCTGAACTGGCTTTCAAGCAGCTGCTGCAGGTCGCTGTAGAAACGCTGCTTGGCCGGGAATTTGGTGGGGTGATCGCGGTTTTCGCCCTGTGGGAAGTAACCATTCATGATGGTCACCGGCTGGCCGTTTTCGTCAGCGAAAGTGCCCCAGATAAAACGCCGCTGGGCGTCATCTTCATCACCGGCAAAACCCTTGTGCAGCTCCAGAGGTGCCTGGCGCGAGAGCAGGGCGACCCCGTAATGGCCTTTTTGACCATGGAAGTGCACGTGATACCCCAGCGCTTCGATGTCGGCGATGGGGAACTGATCGTCATGGACCTTGGTTTCCTGCAGGCCGATCACGTCAGGCTGGTGTTTCTCGATCAGCGCTGCCAGCTGATGTGGCCGAGCGCGCAGGCCGTTGATGTTGAATGAAACGATTTTCATGGGCGGGCAGTCCTGAACAAAACTGCGATGCTAGCGGACTGACGCTCTGGCTGCCAGCGTGCAGTGGGGCAAATGCACTGCTAACGTAGGATGCACTTGGCCATGATGGAACTGTTGTGGCCCTCGGGGGTTCGTACGCATTAGAAGCGCCGCTATCCAGGCCGCGCCGGGGAGTTGATCGCATGACGCAAACGCCGAACGCCACCAGTCAGATCCAGTTGCTTGACAGTGGCTATTCAAGAGAAGCGCGCTCCTTGCTGTATCAGGCCTATCGCCATGAGCCGACATTCCGTTTTCTGTTCAACGCCGAGCGCAGCGGTTACGAACAACGGGTTCGCGCGACAGTGCGGGAGCTGGTCAGGCAACATTTTTTTCAGGACTTGCCGGCGCTGGGGTTGCTGGTCAATGACCGTCTGGTGGGCATTGCCCTGATTGCCCCGCCGCAGCGGCGCCTGGGGATTACCGAAAGCTGGGCCTGGCAGTTGCGCATGGTGCTCAGTGCCGGGCTGAACTGCACGCGGCGGTATCTGGACTATCACCAGGCAGTGCAGGCCTGCGTGCCGGGAGATGCCGTGCATATGCTGCCGTTGCTGGGTATTCATCCCGAATTCCAGGGTTTGCATTACGGTGAGCAGTTGCTTGAAGCAGTGCATAACTGGTGCGCCGAGGACGAGCACTCCGAAGGTGTGGTGCTCGACACCGGAAACCCGCATTACCTTGAATTCTACAAGCGCCAGGGCTATGTGGAGATCGGGGAAGTTGCGGTGGGGCCGGTGATAGAACATGTGTTCTTCCATGCCAATCCGCAGGTGTCACATACCGCAACGGTTTGAACACGAACTTTTTGCCCGTTGACGCGCTCTATGAGCACCCCAGCCCGTGATAGCATCCGCGCCTATGACGTTCCCAGGAAGATTTACCAGTGGTGTTGTCCTGCTGCTCAGCAGTTTTGCGGCGTGTGCCCAAAGCGAGTTGGTGGTCAAGGTCAAACCGGCAAACGACGCCCTCAAGGCCAACGTGGAAGGCTATATTGGCAGCCTCGGCGATCGTGACGAGAAAGCGCTTTTGCGTTTTCAACGTGGCGCGCAGGAGCAGGCCCTGAAAGCCTCCCAGGCCTTGGGTTACTACCAGCCCTCCATCGACGCCGAGGTCAAGCCCGGCGATCCGCCGCGTCTGGTGTTGAGCATCGATCCCGGCGAGCCGGTGCATCTGCGCAACGTCAACGTGCGCGTCGAAGGCCCGGCCGCTTCGCTGAAGGCCTTTCAGATACCGGCCAGCGATGATCTCAAACCCGGCGCGGTGCTCAATCAGGGCAACTACGAAGACGCCAAGCGCCTGATCCAGAACCGTGCCCTGCGTTACGGTTTTTTCAATGGTAAATTCACTCAGCATGAACTGCTGGTCGACCCCAAGGGCGGTTTTGCCGATATCAATCTGGTCTACGAAAGCGGCCCGCGTTTTTTTCTCGGTAAAGTCAGTTTTGCCGGCGATGCACCCTTTGACCAGACCTTGCTGCAACGCATGGTGCCGTTTACCCCGGATACCCCGTACGACTCGGAACTGGTTGCCGAACTTAACCAGAACCTGCAAAGCAGTGGCTACTTTGAAGTGGTGCGCGTCGATGCCGCACCCAGTACTGCGGTGGGGCAGGTGATCCCGGTCGACGTCGACCTGGAAACCCGCAAGCCGCGCACCATGACCCTGGGCCTGGGTTACTCGACCGATACCGGAGCCCGTGGCAAGGCCAGCTGGATGCGCCACTGGGGCAACCCGCGCGGTGACAGCTACGGCTTTGAATCCGAAATATCTCAGCCCAAGCAAAACGTCGGTGCCTGGTATGACATCCCGCTGGATCCACCGCTGACCGATAAACTGCGTCTTGCTGCGGGTTATCAAAACGAAGAAATCGCCAACACCGATACCTTGAGCAAGCTGCTCACGGTCGGCCCGGAGTGGCACAGCAAACTGGATAACGGCTGGACGCGCGTCATCTCGCTCAAATGGCAGCATGAAGAGTACCGCCTGGGCGATGACTCGGGCCTGAGTACCTTGCTGATGCCGGGCGTCAGCTATTCGGTATTGCGCAGCGACAACCGCATCGACCCCAGTCACGGCTACAGTGTGACCACGGATATGCAGGTGGCCAAGCAAGGGTTGATGTCCGATACCAACCTGCTGCATGGCGATGTGCAGTTCAAGGCGTTGACCACCCTGTGGGAAAAACACCGCTTTTTGGGCCGGATCCAGTTTGGTGGCAGTGCCACCAACGGCTACAAATCGATTCCACCGTCCCTGCGCTTCTTCGCCGGTGGCGACCAGAGCGTGCGTGGTTATGATTACCAGAGTCTGTCGCCGAAAAACTCCGAAGGTGATCGTATTGGCGGGCGCTACATGCTCGCGGGTAGCCTGGAATATCAATATCAGTTCGCCGAAAAGTGGCGCTGGGCGACCTTTGTCGACCAGGGCAATGCGTTCAACACACTGGACTTTCCGAGCCTGAAAACCGGGGTCGGCGTTGGTATTCGCTGGATCTCGCCGGTAGGCCCCATACGTCTGGATCTGGCCCATGCGCTGGATGACGATGGCGGTGTCCGTTTGCACTTTTCGATGGGGCCAGAACTGTGATTCGTGGTTTGAAAATAGCCGGGCTGGTGCTGGTGGCGTTGGTGCTGCTGGCCGTTGTCAGTGTGGGCGTGATTCTGGGTACGCAAGCAGGCAGCCGCTGGGTGCTGGGGCAGGTACCGGGTTTGCAGGTGGAGAATTTTGCCGGGCGCCTGGGCGGCCAGTGGGGTGCCGATCATCTCTTGTGGGAGCAAGGCACCAGCCGGGTGGAGGTAAGCCGGCCGATCTTTGCCTGGTCGCCGGGCTGTCTGACCCGCATGACGCTATGTATCGATCAATTGCAGGCTGACGCCATCAGCCTGCAATTTCCGCCCAGTGAAGACAGCAGCAGCGGGCCGATCAGCCTGCCGGAGCTGAAATTGCCGCTGGCGATTGAAGTGGGTGTGGTCAAGGTCGGCAATGTACTGTTCAACGGCATCGAGCAGCTCAAGGGCATGCAGATGTCGGCGCAGTGGACGGCCAAGGGCTTGCAGCTCGACTCGGTGCAGGTCGAGCGCGAAGACCTCAACGTTGACCTGTCCGGCCTGCTGCAACCCAATGGCGACTGGCCGTTGACCTTGCAAGGTAACGTCAGCCTGCCAGCTCCGGATGGCAAACCCCTGGCGATCGCGCTCAAGGTTGATGGCAATCTGCGTACTAGCTTGAACCTCAAGGCCGACACCACCGGTTACATCAATGCGCACCTGACGGGCGAGCTGCAGCCTTTGGCCGACAACTTGCCGGCGCAATTGAAAATCACCGCCGAACCGTTCAAGGCCAGCCCCGATCTGCCGGACACCCTGGTGCTCAATCAGTTGTTGCTGACGGCCAAGGGCGACCTCAAGGACGGCTATGAATTGAATGGCAGCGCCCTGTTGCCTGCCGAAAAACAGCCAGTGAACCTGCAGCTCAAAGGCCGCGTGGATGCCAAGGGTGCGCAGATCGCTGCGCTGGACCTGACCGCCAACCCGCAGCAGCGCCTGAAACTGTCGGGGCAAGTGGACTGGCATGAAGGCTTGAGCGCCGAGGCCAAAATCGACTGGCTGGAGTTTCCCTGGCACAACCTGTATCCGCTGATCGACAAGCCTGATGTGGATTTGCGCACGTTTGTGGGTGAAGTGTCCTATCGCGACGGTAATTATCTGGGCAACTTCAAGGCGGACCTTGATGGCCCGGCGGGCAAGTTCAGCCTCAGCAGCCCGTTCAGTGGCGATCTGGGCAAGGTCTTCCTGCCGCAGCTCAAACTGGTGGCCGGGCAGGGCAAAGCCGAGGGCCACGTCAATGTGCAGTTTGCCGATGGCGTGGTGTGGGACACGGCGCTGGACCTGAGTGCGCTCAACCCTGCGTATTGGGTGGCCGAGTTGCCGGGTACGCTGGCAGGACCGTTGCGCAGCAAGGGTTCATTTAAAAACGAGCGTCTGGAGCTGGATGCCAATCTCGACCTCAAGGGCCGTTTGCGCGGCCTGCCTGCGGTGCTGCAAGCCAAGGCCCAGGGCGCCGGTGAGGCCTGGACCGTCAGTGCGCTGGATATTCGCCTGGGCGATAATCGCATCAATGGTAGCGCCAGTTTGCAGGAGCAAATCAAGGCCCAGCTTGATCTCAATATGCCGCGTCTGGGCCAGCTGTGGCCCGAACTGCGCGGTCAGCTCAAGGGCCGTGTCGATGTAGGCGGAACCCTCAAGGCACCGCAAGGCAAAGTGGCGCTCAATGGGCAGCAACTTGCGTTTGCCGACAATCATCTGCAAAGCCTGACCCTGGATGCCAGCCTCGATCGCAACCAGCGTGGCCGCATCGACCTCAAGGGCAGCGGCATCCGCGCCGGTGACACCCAACTGGGCGTGCTCACCGCCAACGGCAGTGGCGATATCAAGCGTCAGCAGCTCAAGCTGGATTTGCAAGGACCGTTGGTGCAACTGGGCCTGGCCGTGGATGGCGGCCTGGACAAAGGCAACTGGCGCGGGCGACTGGCCAGTGGCGACGTCAAGGCCGGCGGCCAGGCCTGGGTGCTGCAAAACCCGGCACGGCTGGAG